>NZ_CP047899.1 GCF_009911795.1 Pseudarthrobacter psychrotolerans
GTGGCAGTGAAGCTTGACCCCGAGCACTGGGTGAAGCTGCAAGCAATCGCTGATTCCGCGTGCAGCAAGCCCGGACCACTCACCACCGAGCGCGTCATTGAGTGGATCGAGAGTTTCGACTTCGCTCAGCTAGGCCCAAGACCAGTCCAAGAGGAGGCTTTCCGCGTGGCCTCTTAAAAGAAAAGGCCCGCACTAGGCGGGCCTTGACTGCTAATCAATCGGTAGCCAGAAACTCTGATCCCGGCAAGTTTCTTAGTTTCCAGCTACTTGAACAACAGCGGCATTTTCATGTCCGCTCCTGTTTAGGAATGACTCCATCATACACACACACCCTTTTTTGGGTACCGCTGTGCCCACCGACACGCGCGGCGTTTCGGACAAATCTTCAGTCCATGTCCAGGCATGGACTGCCTTGGCGCCGCTCATCGCCGGCTCCCCCATCATGCGGTTTTGCGCCTTAGCCATTGATGGATCGGTATGACGCAGAATCCGATGTACGACCTTGACGAGGCGTTGTTCGAGCCGGGCTCATGGCGGGCCCTGGACGCCTCGAACGTGGCTGTGCCTGGTCTACTTGCCGGTTCGCTGGATGCTGCCCTCGGCTGGGTCGGCACCCGTGCTATCGCAACGGTGTTTGGCCGACTGCGATCAGACTTCCGGGTGGTCGACGTTGACCTGTCCGGTAATCGCGGTGACGCTGTGACCGACCTTGTGGCCGACTGGGCCGTCAAACACAGCCGTTGGCACCTGGTGCGCCCTTCCGGCGGCGCGGTCGGTCGTCACCACGTATTCATTCATGTCGATGTCGCCACACTCCCGGCCCTGCGGGAGTACGTCGCGCAGCTGCGCAAGAGCTTCCACGTCAACACTTCCAGCATTGATGTGCGTACGGCGGTCCGCCCGCTGAGCGCCCCGCACCGTACCGGTGCGACCACGACTGTTCTGGGCGGTGCTCGGGTCCTGCGGGAGGCGCTGCGGTCCTGCCCGGACGTCCCTGCCGCGAAACGCACTGGACGACGGAACCATGGTGACATAGCGCGTGTGTCCCAGCGTTCCCGATCCTCCGTGTCCCAGACGGCCGCGCGCGACGGATCCGGTTCCTGGCTCCGCGCGGCACTCCCCTCCCCCGTCCCAGGTGGCCGCACTTTGCCGGATGTCTGGGACGAGTACCTTACACACGGGACCCGCCCGGTGATCGGCGGCATGGACCATTCAGGGTCGACGTTTGAGCTGATCGCGACAAAGAAGATGGTGGTCGCCGGCTACACACCCGCACAAGCCTGGAACGCCGTGTCCGCCGCGCACCCGTCCGCGATGCCCAAAGCCTGCCTGAACCAGAAACGCTGGGTGAACAACGTCTGGAACCACTGTGTAGAGGACCTCACGACGTTCTTCGCAGAGGACCCAACGGCGGCCCGGTCAGCTGATCAGGCTTCACCGGAGGTGCTGGCCATAGTGGACGCTGCCAGGCGGCGACTGCACGTGCTGCTGTGGGAGTACCCGGTCCGACGCAGAGACACCCTCGCCACCGTCGCGCACGCCGTCCTGGACAGGATCGAACGGACCGGTGTACTCCGTGTCCCGGTTCCGGAGAGAAACCTCGTCCTGGACACGGGCATCGCTTCCCGCCCTCCGATCCGCGCAGCCCTGCGCTTCATCGACGGCAAGCTCGGCACCTTGCACAGGGACACCTTGAATCCCGCATCGCCTGAGACCGGCAGCTTCGAGTTTGAACTGATTCCGGCACAGGGTACAGCTGTGTTGGAATCCTCCCCACCTCGTAGTCACGCCCCCCTCCCCCGCTCCTCCACCTGGCTGCCCCTGCCTCCCACCGCACGGCGCCTCTGGCAAACACTCCGCCAGAACGGGCCCTCCGCGATTGCCACCCTCTGCCGTTCCGCTGCCTTGCCCGAGCTCCTGAACACTCCTGCCAGCCCCAGCACCCTCCGTACCGGACGCTCTTCGCTCACGGCTCTCGCGGCCGCCGGCCTTGCCCTCTGCGACGACGCCGGTACATGGAGTGCCACCAGCACGGTTGCCCCTGAGCACGCAACAGCTGCTGCGGAAGAAGCTGACCGGCTCGAAGAGCAGATTGACGCCGAGCGGCAGGCATACCGCCAGCGGCAATCAGGAACGTGGGCGGCACAGCGCCGCCGTGCCCTAGCCAAAGACCACGCCCGTTACCAAGCCTGGTGGGACAACCTGCCGGAGGAAGAACGCCGGAAACGCCAGGAACACCACGCCTGGGCCTTCCAAAGGCTCCCGCTCACCGCCCAAGAAGCACTCAAAGCACAGATCGCGACCCGCCGCACAGGCGCAGGCATCAATGAGCCTGTCCGTTACGCCCGGTGGCGCGAAACACTCTCTCCCGACGAGGTCCTCCTGCGTACAACCGAACGCGCCGCCGCCTTCGCGGCCTTGCCCGGGCCCCTCCAACAGGCCACCATCGCTTCCTGGGAACGCCACCGTGCCCGCTTCGGGCTCCCCGCACCAAGCCGGTCACGCATCCAGCCTCCTGAGCCAGGGCCCCAACCGACCTTTGTGCAACAAGCGCTCCCTGTGCCTGAACTCCTCGCTACCACGGGCGTTTGACGGCTACTGTCCCGCCGTGGGACAGTAGCCGTCAAACGCCCGTGGGACGCGATGGGAGTGAAACATATGTCGGAGTTCATCAGTTGCGCGGAGGCGTACCGGCTCGCACGCGAACGTGCGAGCGTCGCCGATTCGTTTGAGGCGACCCTGCTGCATATGGCGGTGTATGACGCGCGGGAAGCTGGCATGTCGATCCGAGAGGTGGCGGCCGCGCTGAGCGTCCCCAAGAGCACGGTGGCCCGCCACTGGCGGGATGGTCACCGATGCCCTGAGGTTGTCCCGGTATGGGGCTCGGCGGCTGCATGGGGAGAGGCGCATGCAGCGATCTGGGCGCACAATCCGCGCGAACTTGCTGACGATTGGGTGCCGTTTGAGTGGCGGGATGAAGCGGGGTCTCGTGTCGTCAGGCGTAGGGCGCGCGGAGTGGCCACACTGCGTGAGTGGCCGGTGCAGGCTCCGGTTGCGTGCGCTGGTGGAATCTGTGGGCATTGTGAGAAGTGCAGGGCGCGCCAGGAGCAAGCCGACCAGTAACGAGCGTTGGATGGCGTCAGACCGTGCGGCGATGGCTTGTGACCGGCGTGACCCGCTTGGGTTGTTCAGAGTTCGCTGAGGTGGCGCAGCTGTTCCTGGACGATGCCCCTCCGGTTTCATCACTGGATCACCGGCTCGTGAGGACAGTTGTCTTATCGGGGGAGGTAGTTTCCGTGCCATTCGCCGGGCGCGGGCCGGCGTACCTGTGAAGCGGGAACCCAGCATTGGTAGGTGCTGCCACGGTCATCGGTCCAGGCCACATCGACCTCTTCTTGAGTCCAGAATGTGGCGTACCCGTGGACTTCCAAGGGTCCGCCGTCAACCAGGGGAACCTGGGCGATTACTTCCGGTTCCTGCTTGTATGTGAACCTGTGGACTGTGTGTCCGGTGTGGTCTGGCCGGCGGTCGGCGTGTTCGTACATGGTGCCGTCCATTTGGAAGGCGCGGTCTGTTTCGAACCTGCTCACCATTCAAGGCTAGCCCGGCAACGCGTCGGTGCCCGGGATTCGCGCCACCGTCTTAGCTAGGGCCAAAGACACAGGAGGGTCAGCGGGCTACACCGTTGGGCTTTGTCCTTCTCCCGCTGTGCGCGGGCGAGAGGTTCGGCGTTCCTTGGTCGGTGTCTCGCGGGCTTGGGTTAGTTCGTCGCGCAGTTGGTCGATTTGGCGGCGGTAGGTGTCGTGGAGGTCCTTAACGCGTTGGTCCCCATGGACGCGTTCACGTTCGATGTCGGCTCTGGCCGCTTCGCGCTCGGCGGTCAACGTTGCCAGAGTGCCGCGCAGGTCGGCCATCGTCTCTCGTATGTGCTCGACGTCGGCCCGGGCACCCTCAAGCTGTCCCCGCACCTCGCCGGCCGCGGCTTCTGCGCGGCCGGCGCGCGCCTCCTCCGCCTTGGCGCGGCTCTCGGCGGCGCCTGCCTGCTGCTCTGCCTCGGCACGGGCCCGTTCCGCAGCCTCAGCCCGTCGGGTCACTGCGTCACGTTCCTGCTCAACCTGTCTCAGTTGGGCCCGGGTGGATTCCAGGTCACCCCGTAGTTGCTCAGCTTCGGCTTGAGCTTGCTCCCGCTCGGCCGCCGCAGCCACACGGGCCTCGGCGAGCTCGGAAGCAAGCCGGCCTTTCTCCTCGCGCTCGGTGGCCAGCTCGGCGTTGACGCCGGCCAGCGCCTCAGCCAGTTCTTCACTTTGCCGAGTTGCTTCCTCGGCTGCGGCATCGGCTTCGTCCTTCTCGGCGCCAGCCCGGCGCTGAGCCTGCTCGGCACGGGCGGCCCGGGCGTTCGCGGTAGCCACCTGCTCGGCGGCTTCGCTTGCTACTGATTCGATCTGTGCCTCTGCCGCCTCGGGGTCTCCTACGGTGCGCAGCTCCTCGACCAGCGTCGTCAGCTGCTGCCCGAGGTGCTCGATCATCCCGGTCACCTGGCCGGTGATCTCGCTGGCTCGCTGGCGCGCGGTATCCACGGGCCGTGTCTCGGCGGCGCGGGCGGTGTCTTCGCTGAGGCGCTGCCGCGCCCGCCAAGCCGACGCGCGCGTATGGGTCGGGTCATCGCAGTACTCCGGCGGCCGACCGGTGCTGGCTAGGGAAGCCATGACGGGGCGCGGGCACCCCGGAAACCGGCACGTACGCACGTCAACTTCAAAAATGTTCTCGCCCATAGTTTCATCATATCGTCTTTCGTTGCAGAACGGAATACGAAACGAAACGAAATACAAAAAGCACGCGATGGAGCTTGGTTGCGTTCTTGTTTGCAACCAGTTTGGTTGCAAACAAGATGCGTTCAACTTTGCAACTGGCTACGTTTGGATCTAGTTTCACTCTCGTTGCAAACAAGTTGCATTCAACTTCGCAAGTGATTACGATTAGATCTAGTTTCAATCTGGTTCTATTCCGAAACGGTGTTTGTTGCGAATAAGAATGGAACGAGTTGGGGCCACCTGATCAACTAGCATGCAACTAAGCGAAACTGCAGCGGACGGAAGGCTCGCACCTCATGATTCTCACCATCGGCTCGCTCAAGGGCGGGTGTTCAAAATCAACACTTACGGTCAACGTGGCTGCCGAACTGGCACGTCTGGGCAAAAAGGTCACCGTTGTGGACGCGGACCCCATTGCCAGCACGACGAACTGGGTCGCCGACCGCGAGGAGCGTAGTCCGGATCTGCCGGCAGTGATTGGTGTGCAGAAGAAGGGAAACCTGCGCGCCACTCTTCTGGACCTTGAGGCAAGTGCTGACTTTGTCATCGTCGACACAGGCGGTTATGACTCACAGGAGCTGCGTACAGCAGCCACCGCATCCGACCTTTTGATCGTCCCAATGAAAGCATCTCCGCTGGACCTCGACACTTTGCCTAAGTTCGTCAAGGTGGTCGAAGGAATCATGGACTTCAATGCTGAACTCGAAGTCCGTGGACTGTTCACCCAGGCATCCACCCACGCCATGGACAAGCGTCTGGACGAGTCCCGCGACATCCTCAGTGACTACCCCGAGATCCCACTGTTCGACACCACGATCTACCAGCGCAGTTCCTACATGGACGTGATGCCAGTCGGTAGGGGAGTCGTGGAGTGGAGCGACAGCAAGGCCAAGGCTGAAATTCAGGTACTCGTACAGGAGATGATCAACCTTGGCTAACGCACGCCCCACCCCCAATCGCCGTCGGCGTGAAACCAGCCCGGATGAGGAAGCCCGAATCGAAGCTTTCGCCCAGCGGGCAGCGACGCTGCTCCCGGTGCCTGAGGCCGCGCCGGTCCCAGTCGCTCCGCCGCGCCGGTCCCAGTCGCTCCGCCCGCGCCGGTCCAGTCGCTCCGCCCGCGCCGGTCCCAGTCGCGCTGCCGGCGCAAATTCAAACTGCCGCACCCGTTGAGAAGGAACCAAAGAACAAGTCCTACACGTTTCGGATGACGAAGGAAACGTTGGACAAGCTCAGGAGTGCGGCTGCGGCTGAAGACCGGAGTATCCAGTGGGTCTTCGACAAGATCCTCTTGCCGGCCCTCGATAAGTAAGGGTCTGGGGCGGGTGCGATGAGTTCCGGACTGACCTTGGTTGCACTGTGCATTCATTGTTGTTGCATCGCTGGTGACTCGTATTGATCTGCGGCGGACCCTCGCGGTCGTCTGCGCCCAGTGGAAATGTGACGCTCTTCTGAGGCTGGACTAAGTCCAGCGGATGCCGACATCGTGCCTCTGGAACTCGGGGAGCAAGCAGCACCTCGAACCTCTGGCCCGAAATCCGAACGCCGAGGGCGCTACGCACGTTCAGAACCCGAAGGACGGCATAGAGAATCAACTCAACGCTGCGGTGTGCCAGCACCGGGTCACCCTCACGGCCGCACAGCAGGCCATTGCGACCGACTGGACCACGGCCAAAGCAAAACTTGGCCTCTAGTACCCAATAACGGACGAAATTGTCGTTGCCGCGTGGAAGGATGCAGCACAGATCGGTATGTCAGGTGGCACATTTGTGCCACCTGACATACCGAAATGAGACGACCTAGATGGAAGAGGGCGTGAACGATGGTTTGGATTATTGGTGGGGGAGCGGTGGTGCTGCTCCTGGGCTTGATGTGGAACATATTTGTGCACCCGATACGGTTTGGTACCGGCCTGCTCAAGCTGGCCCTAGGCGTGGCCGGCATCATATTCCTGTTTGCAGGGATCTTTGCCGGGAACTTCGGTAACGGCTTCCTTGGCGTTCTGCTTCTGGCAGGCGCATCATTCGTGAGCTGGTTCCAGGCAAAGCACATGTGACCCGTTTGGTAGACAGACATGCGTGTGGGCTCGTTGGAGGTGAATAGATCCTCATCGCGCAAGCAAGGAGGAACGCATGGCTATCGCTACAACAGTGAGCATCAAGTACAAGTGCGGACACACCCAGGCAACTGACTTGTCCAAGGTCCCCGCGGGCCGACGTAAGGCCCATGCCTACGGACTGGGGCTGAACCGGATCTGCGGCAGGTGCTTCACAAAGGAAAACGCCGCCGGCCGGGAAACCTGGCTCGCGGAACGGAACGCCCAGGCATTGGCTGAGGCCGAGTCATTCGAGGCAGACCACCAGTTGCCGCCGGTTGAGGGCAGTGAGAAGCAGATTCCGTGGGCGACACGGGTCCGGTACGAGCTTCTTTCCACGGCGCTGCAGGCGTTGACGGGTGACTCGGACGAAACGCTCAGTGCCGAGGACTTTGAGGAACGGATCCTCGTCCCGGCGCGAGCAATCACCCGGGCCAGGTGGTGGATCGACAACGGCGACGCCGACGCCGAGGACGTCGAGGAACTTGTCAGCACGGCTCTTGAGGACGCAGACGATCACGTCGAGACCGAGAACCCGTTCTAGGTCGGCACTCATGCCCGAGAAGGAGGAGCCCGTGAGCATCAAAATCTATTCAAGCCGCGGCTGCACGCAATGCGCCATGACCAAACGCCTCTACGACCGTGACGGCGTGGCCTACGAAACGGTCATGATCGACAACAACGAAACAGCGCAGGCCCGGCTGAAGGCCGCCGGCCACCAGCAACTCCCCGTCGTCGTCACAGACACCGCTACATGGACCGGTTTCCAGCCAGAACGCGTCAAAGCCAGCATCGTAGAGTTCAAAGCCAGCGTCCCTGCCACCTTCACCACGCACGGCCCCGACGTCGCCTGACCCTCAAACCACTAAGGGCCGGCGCAGCGCCCGCTCTGCCGGCCCTTTCCGATGTCCGGTACTGACATGCACGTGGCCGCCCCGGATCGGATTCCTACAGCAAGACTCCGCCTCAGGAAGGGAAACAATGAGCGAGAATCATCAGAATCCACTCACCATGAGTGTCGCCCCACAAGCGAACATCATCGACCGTCACGGCACCTCCATACCGGCCAGGACAGCGTCAGACGCCCATAAAGTTCTCGTCCAGACCGCCAGCCTGCAAGGCGGGTCCATCATGGTCAAGCAGCAGGGCTACAAGGCCTCGGAACCCGCTCTTGGAAACACGATCATCATCCATGCGGACAGATCTGTTGTAGACGAGGTAGAGGATGTCCCTTCCGCTGAGTGGACAGTGAACTACCACTCCTGGATCGTTACGGTCCCCGGACAGAGCTCCTACTTGGTACCGAGCATTGAAACCGCACTCAACGATGCCCAGCTTCTCGCAAACAGCCAGAACCGGGCCGTTGCCGTTCACGTCGCGGACATCAAAACCCATGGTGGTTCGGAGTTCGAAGAGCTCGTCGAGCCCGTCCGTCAGCCACAGTCGGCGCCGGCAGCTCCCCCCGCCCCGGAGATCAAGGCGGCACGGGCGGATGCCCCTGCAGGCCCGGACGAGTCCGCAGCCATCCGATTCAGCCGCGCGAAGCAGCCTGCACCGACCGGCCCGGCCCAGATCGGCGTCCGCGGCGTGATGAACCGGTCCCTATTCACAAAACTTGGCCCCGGCCAGCGTGAGCAGCAGCTCCGGTCCTGGCGCAACGCGATCCAGCGGGGCCTGGACAGCCACAAGACCATCAGTGAAATGAACATCAAAGGCGGCGTGGGCAAGACCACGACCACGTTCCTGCTTGCCGCCACCATCGGACGGATCCGCGGCGGCAACGTCGTCGCGTGGGACAACAACGAAAACCAGGGCAATCTGGCCGAGCGCGCCGCAACTGCCAACCACGACCGCACCGTAATCGATCTGCTCGACAACATTGACGAAGTCCGCTCCCCCGGCGGTGCCGAACGGCTCGTCAACTACGTCCGGCCCCAGGGCGAGAACAAGTTCCACGTCCTCTCCAGCGCGAACAAGGCCGGTAACCATGCCCGCATCGACCGGGACACTTTCGGCGACGCCCACGCCGCGCTGAGGGAGTTCTACCACCTGACCCTGATCGACACCGGCAACGCCACCAACGCCTCCACCTGGGAAGCAACCGCCGACGCAGCAGACATCCTCGTTATCGTCACGACAAACAAGGAAGACGGCGCCCGCAAAGCATTCGCCACGATCGATGACCTGATCTCCAAGGGCCACAAGGACAAGCTCGCCAACGGAATCGCAATCATCAACCAGCCATCCAACGCCAACGCGGAACGGCTCCAGCGGATCATCGACGGCATGAAGGCCCACGTCCGGGACTGTGTCGTCATCCCATTCGACCCGGCGCTGGACGACGGTGACGAAATCGTCTACGAAGCACTCAACACCAAAACCAAGGAAGCCTATATGAACGCAGCCGCCCTCATCATCGACGGGCTCTGACCACGCAGCACCCAACAAACCGCCGCCGTCCTGCACCCCTTCCGCAGGACGGCGGCTTTATCATTGGAGGCTAGCCCGGGGTTATGCACAGTGTGGACAGCCTGAGCTGCGCGGAGGGGCTCCGCCTGACCACAGTGGGGCATGAACCCGGGCTAAAGCGCGGACTGTGGAATACCTACAGTCGCTGATCCGCCGGCACCTGGTCACCGCGGCGAACCAAAAAACCCTAGAACACGTGGAATCCGTGATTTTGCCGGTAAACGTCGTGTGTAGGAGTTCCTGCAATTCGGACAGGTCCCCCCGTGCGTCCGGGTCTCGGCCAGGGCAGCCGCCTGCGCGAGGGGCACAGCGGGATCCGCGATGACAGGCATGCTCGCAGGGCTCGCCCCTGGTTTCCGCTGCGCTTCAATCAGGTAGACGGGCGTCCGCTTCGCGGCCGGCTGTTGGGTCCAGGGCGCGCCGTCGCAGAGCTCCGGACACCCTGGCCCTGTTTGTCTACGACGTCTTTTGGTTGCTGTCCTCCGGATTGTAGGCGTCCGCTCCACCCCGTCTAGCCCCTCCTTCGTCGGGGCCTGCGGTGCGGGAATTTCCCTCCGGCGCTCCTGCGTCGCTGATCTCCTCCAGGAATTTCCCCCACCTTGCCCTGCGGGTAGACAGGGCTCCGTCGGCCGCCGAGCAAGCGAGCTTGCCAGCAACCAAAAAACAACGGGGGGAACGGGGAAGCTGGCCGGTCACCTTGGCCGCCCCCGCCCACCCAACTTCTCGGCAAGAAGGACAAGAAACCATGACTGACAAACTCACCATCACCGGCTCCGCGGACCTGCTCGCAACGGTCCCGCACCTGCTGGGCACGAACCCCACGGAATCCTTCGTAGTGGTCACCGCCCGCGCCGGTTCCCTTGGCGCCACTCTGCGGGTGGACGCCCCGGCCGAGGCCGAGCCGATGGATTACGCGCAAATGTTGGCCACCTACGCGGCAAACGACGAGGAGGCAACCGCCAGCTACGTCATTGTCTACACGGATGAGACCGGCACCGACGGCCAGCTCTACCCCTACGCCGCACACGTCGCGGCCCTGACCAACGAACTCGCCACGGCCCGGATGCCGGTACGTAACGTCTGGCTCGTGACCGGCACCTTCTGGGCTGAGTTCGGCGCAGACGACAAGTACCCGCTGGACGCGATAAGGGACAGCAATGCCAACGCCACGCTGACCTACTTCGGTTCCGCCACCGACATCGAGGTCTACAACCCCGCGCTGCTGGGCAACCGGGCACCCCGTGTGGAGGCACCCGAGGGGACCGAGGAGGACCTGGCGGCCGCGTGCGAAGCGTGGGCGGCCGCGCTGGACGCCACGGACATGCCGGACACGGACACCGCCCGCAAGCTCGCGGCTGCGTTCCAGCACAAGCTCATCAGGGACTTCCTGTTCCGGGACACCATCACCACCCACAACGGCGGATTTGGGGACGTCGTGACCGGGAAGTTCACCGGACGCCCCGACTGGAAGCGGGTGGACCGCGCCCAGGAAATCGCGTTCGAGCTGATGAAAGCCGTACCCGCAGGGCAGCGCGCACCCATGCTGACCCTGATGGGTTGGCTGGAATGGCTCAAAGGCCACGGAACCCAGGCCGACCGGTACCTGAAGCTGGCAGCCGAGGACGTACCCGGGTTCCGCCTCGCGGTCCTGCTTCGGGAACTAATCAACCGCGGCCACGTCGCGGACGTCGCCCGGAACGCTGAAACGTCCTACAAGCGGCCCAAGAACTAACCGACACGACGGCCGGGCCGGATCACGTCAACGATCCGGCCCGGCCCTCTCAGCGGCGGGGTGGCCTCCTCCGCGGGCGCAGCCCGAAACCCAGCCAATGCGCAGGATCGACGGTTACAGTGAGCGCACAAGAAGAACTGCACCGACAGGAGCGCGAGCATGAGCACCGAATACATCCTGACCGAGGACGACAAGCCGGCGCCTGACGCAAGCCCCGCGGAGGACGTCATCGAACTGCGGCTGCTCACAGCCGGCGAAACCCTGGGCCCAGTGGACTACACCCACGCCCAGGAACACCACAACTTCTGACACCAGGCAGCAAAGACGCTGCACCCAGGTTTCCTTTTGCCGAGGAACACCAAAGAGCCGGTCCCCGTTTGGGTGCCGGCTCTTTGGTGTTCAAGAACAGAATGGGCGTCCGCTTCGCGGCCGGCTGTTGGGTCCAGGGCGCGCCGTCGCAGAGCTCCGGACACCCTGGCCCTGTTTGTCTACGACGTCTTTTGGTTGCTGTCCTCCGGATTGTAGGCGTCCGCTCCACCCCGTCTAGCCCCTCCTTCGTCGGGGCCTGCGGTGCGGGAATTTCCCTCCGGCGCTCCTGCGTCGCTGATCTCCTCCAGGAATTTCCCCACCTTGCCCTGCGGGTAGACAGGGCTCCGTCGGCCGCCGAGCAAGCGAGCTTGCCAGCAACCAAAAAACAACGGGGGAACGGGGAAGCTGGCCGGTCACCTTGGCCGCCCCCGCCCACCCAACTTCTCGGCAAGAAGGAGCAACACCATGAACGCAACACCAACACTCGAATGGCTCGACCCCGCAACCCTGACCGTTGACACCAACGTCCGCAAGGACGCAGCCCTGACTCCCGCCTTCATCGCCAGCATCAAAGAACACGGCGTGCTCGAACCCGTCATCGCCCACCGCAAAGACGACGGCGCGGTGCACGTCCTGATGGGACAGCGCCGCACCCTCGCCGCCGTCGAAGCTAACCGGCCCCTCGTTCCGGTAATGGTCACCGACAGCCCCGAGGAAGCCGAACGCATCGTCACGCAGGTAGTGGAGAACATCCAGCGCGCCGAGCTGACCCAAGCGGACGAAGCCGACGCCTACCACCAGCTTTCACTGATCGGGGTGTCGGCGGCCGCGATCGCGAAGAAGACCGGACGGACCAGGACCACTGTGGAAAGCGCCCTCAAAGCCAAGTCCACCGACAGCGGATCCGCCGCCCTGGGCAAGGGTTACACGATTGAGGCGGCCCTGATTTTGGCGGAGTTTGAGTCGGACGAGGACGCGGTTGAGGAATTGGAATCGGTCATCAGGGCTGAGCCCGACATGCTCGCCCACGTCACCCAGCAGCTGAGGGACCGCCGCGACCGCGCGGCGGCCCTCGCGGCTCTGAGGGCCGAACTGGAGGCGGCAGGTACCACCGTCGTGGAGACGGCAGGCTACGACGAGGACAGCGAAAACGTCCGGGTTACCTCGCTGAACCGCGCAGACGGGGAACCGGCCACCGAGGAGGACGCCAATGCCGTGGCCATCACCACCGCCTACAACGGCACCCACTCCACCGCCCCGGTGGTGGCCGGATGGAAAGACCTCGGATTCACCCTCCGGTACAGCTACGGCTCCTCATCAGCCAACAAAGGCCCCATGACAGAGGAACAGAAAGCCGAAAGGAAGACCCTGATCCAGAACAACAAGCTGATGCAGTCAGGAACCACCGTCCGCCGGGAATATGTGAAAACCCTGCTGGCGAGGAAGCAGGCGCCGAAGGGCTGGCAGTACTTCACCCTCCACGCCATCACCCATCACTCCGAAACGGCCAGCGGGTACGAGGGCAAGGTAGCCGCTGACATGATCGGGGCGAAGTTCGAAGAGTCCAACGCGTGGGCATGGAACCCCCTCCGTGAGCACGTCGCCAAGACCACAGCACGACCGGAGTTTTCCCTGATCGCGCTGGTTTGCGCGGGGTATGAAAAGACCATCGCCAAGGACTCGTGGCGGTCCCCAAGCCAGACTCACCGGGACTACCTGAACCAGCTGATCACGTGGGGATACACCGCGAGTGTGGTCGAGCAGCTGATCCTTGACAGCGCCAAGCCAGTCGAGGACGAAGCGGCCGCGTAACGATCCCTTGCCGGGCGGGAACCCCCACCGCCCGGCAAGGCCCCGCCCCACTCACCACGAGACGGGCAGAGAACCTCCCAGAAGTCGGGCGGTCCGCCGCTAGGTGCGAACCACAGCAGCCACTCACCAGCGACGGACCGCCGTTCACCGCACCCATTCCGAACCAGACCAGGTGCCGCGCCGCCAGGACAACGGTGTTCCCAGGCGGCTGCACAGCCCTTCCCATTCAGCTAAGCTGAACCACAGATTTCCTTTTGCCGAGGAGCGGAGAAGGGCCGGCCCACCAGCCGGCCCTTCTCCGTTTAACCGCTGCCGCCTTGCCGCTTGCCTGGACCTTGCCGCTTGCCGCTTGCCGTGGCCGCCGTTGTGCGGCGGACGTCTTGCCGCTTGCCGCTTGCCGTGGCCGCCGTTGTGCGGCGGACGTCTTGCCGCTTGCCGCTTGCCGTGGCCGCCGTTGTGCGGCGGACGTCTTGCCGCTTGCCGCTTGCCGTGGCCGCCGTTGTGCGGCGGACGTCTTGCCGCTTGCCGCTTGCCGTGGCCGCCGTTGTGCGGCGGACGTCTTGCCGCTTGCCGCTGCCGCTGCCGCTGCCGCTGCCGCTTGGCCCTGGACTTCGTCCGGTGTCTTCGGTACACGTCCAACGGCTTGTTGGCTCCCCATGGTGTCCGGCACCGAAGGGTGCCGTTGTGGTCATCTTCGGAGATTGGCTCACCGAAGATGATGGTCGCCCGCTGCGCAGGCGCGTTTCCTTCTGCGTCGTCGTGGTTGGTTCGGTTGCCCCGCGCCCACAGGTGCACGGGGCAAGCTATTTCCGTCGGGCTTTTCCCGCACACAGGTGGACGCCGGGACCCATGTGACCGGCTGCACCCAATGCCCACGGCGCCTTTGGTCGTTCGGCTCACCGTGGGTGAGCGGGCACCGGGCACATCCTGGATAATGGACGGTCACCTTCGGGTGCTGTTGGCAGCCTCCGACCGCACTGAACCTGCCAGGACACACTCAAAGGCCCACAGAGGACCAACGGCTCAATACCAGAGCCAGCCCCGACCAGACATCAATACAGCCCCCAGAGGGAAGCACAGAGAAGCAGAGCCTCCATAGGAGGCTCAAGGTACGAAAAAGGACTCACACCTCTGGCACCAAGGTGCACACCGGGTCTTCTGACACCCCGATCTCACACACAGTTTCCGGGCGGGGAACGAACAACAGGGCATGGAAGACCTTGTACTGCCTCCCGGACGTGCCCGAAATGCCACGGGCCCCTGCCAGAGTCACGGGACAAACGAAGCATCTACTGCCGCACCGAGTGCGTGCAGACGGCCAAGTCCCGACGTCGGCGGGGGCTGCCTGTCGCGGATCCGGTGCCCGCTGAGACGGCCTTGCGGTTGGCCAGGCGTGTGGCCTCGCTGGCCGAGGAAGTCCGGGGTGCCACGGCCGGGATGTACCGGGTACGGGAGTCCAGAGACAAGTACAAGGCAAGGGTGCGGTCCCTGGAAGCTGCCGTTGATACCGAGCGGCGCCGCGCTGTTGCCGTAGTGGCGGAGCAGGCGGCAAAGACTGCCGCCCTCCGTGAGGAGATCACGGACCTGCGCCGGCAACTTGCCGCTGCCGGGGAAAGGGACGGGGTCCGGGCGGCAGCGGCAGATCCCGCCGTTGTCGGCAAGTTACGTGCGCGCCTTGCCGACGGCAATGCCGCCTACGCCCAGCTGGCGGCAAAACAGAAGCAGCTGCGCACGGCGTACGACCAGACCATGCACCAAACGAAGGCGGCAGCGCAGGTTTACAAATCGTGGGACCGGCTGTGCCAGAAGCTCTACCAAAGCACCAAGGGTCGGACCCTTGCCGAAGCCGACCAGCGGACCCTGCAGCAATGGGCTTCCTGGCGCAACGAACAACAGAAGAAAGCGGGAAAGAAATGACAGTCAGTATCGGGCGGATCAACATCGACTACTACCTCGAATCGGCGGCCGCCGGCGACGGCGCACAGATCGGAACCAGGGACCTCACCGCGTACTACACCGAGACCCAGGCGCCGCCCGGTCGGTGGGCCGGTCGAGGCCTGGAAAGTGTCGGACTGGTGTCCGGCCAGCAGGTCACCAAGTGGGCGGCAAAGAGCATCTATGAGCAGTTCACACATCCTGAGTCCGGTAAGGAGCTCGGGGCCAGGCCCATCACGGCCGCAACTGCCCCGGAAGGAGCGAAGACACCGATTGGCAACGCGGCACGCGCAGCACGTGAAGCGGTGGCCGGTTTCGACCTGACGTTCAGCCCGCCCAAATCTGTCAGTGTTCTCTGGGCATTGGCGAATCCGAAGCTGCAGGCAGACCTCTACGAGGCCCACAAGCAGGCCGTAGAAGAATGCATGGACTGGCTGGAGAGAAACGTCATCCAGGCACGCGCCGGTCATGGCGGTGTTGCGTGGGTGGCGGTCGAAGGAGCGATTGCTTCCATGTTTGATCACTGGGACTCCCGTGCCGGTGATCCCCAGTTGCACACGCATACGGTGATCGCCAACCGTGTTCGCCGGGTCAGCGACGGCAAATGGGTCACTCTGGATTCCTACACGCTGCACCGGAACATGGTCGCCGTCTCGGAGAAGTACAACAGCATCCTCTTCGACCGGATCTATGACCGCACCGGAGCCGTCGCAGAGATCCGCGACGGAATCGCCGGGCTCGCCGGCACGGACGCGGAAGACCTACTCAAGCAGCTCGGAGAAGCGGACAAGGATCCGCGGGACGCCCGCGCGGAACTGGCAGGCATCCCGGACGGGCTCATCACTGAGTTCTCGTCCAGGTCACTGGAAGTCGAAGCCCTGACCGATACCCTGGTGGCGGAATGGGTGGAGCAGTATGGTAAACGCCCTCCCCAGGCGATGGTTCTGAAGATGCGCCAGCAAGCGACCCTCTTTTCCCGCACCGCGAAGCAGCCCTCAACGGAGTCGCTTCCGGAAAAGATGATCGGTTGGCGTCAACGCGCGCTTGACTCCGGCTACTCCCCCGCCACCGTGATCCGGGATTCGGTAGGACATGAGGTCGCAGTCGTCGCCAACGCCGACCTTGGTCAGGACGTCGTGGACGCCTTGGGCAAATTCTGCCTCCACGACGCAAGCAGCCGACGGACCACGTTCACCCGGGCCAACCTGATTGCTTCTACGGAACGGCTGCTCCGTGGGGTACGGATGGGATCCGCGGCGGACCGGGAACAGCTCGTGGACCGGGTGGTCGAAGCAGCAGCCGTGACAGCCGTCGCCCTCAGCCCGGAACGTATGTCCATGCCCGAAGCGGGAAACCCGTTCCTGAGCATCCGCGGCCGAAGCTCCTTCGAGCACGAGGAAACGAAGCGGTTCACCACCACACAGATCCTGGACGACGAGGCATTCCTCATCGCCGGGACAACAGCAACAGCGCCGGCACTGGACGCGGACGAAACCCGGACAGCACTCACCCTGGCGCGGACCAGGGAAGGCCGGCCCCTGAGCGAGGATCAGGCCGCAGCTGCGCAGGCAGTTCTGTGCAGCGGGACGGCCATCGACGGCATCATCGGCCCAGCCGGGACCGGCAAGACCACGACCATGAAAGCCGTACGCGATGTCTGGGAAGGGACCCACGGAACAGGGTCCGTGATCGGGCTCGCACCCTCGGCCGTCGCTGCCGCCGTCCTTGGGGAGGAAATAGACGCACCCACAGACAACGTCGCCAAGTGGCTGTACGAATCCGTCGGTGACGGCGCCGCGCGCCGGGCAGTGCAGATCAGCAAGCTCGAAGCCATCGTGGACCGGCACCAATCCTCCATCAAAGGATCCCCAGCGAAAGGAGGGCCAGGGACAGGGCACAGACCCGCCTCAACGCCGCATGCACCAGGCTCGCCACAAAGTACGCCGAGCAAGCCAAATACCGGATGCGGCCAGGTCAGCTCGTCATCCTGGACGAAGCATCCATGGTCGGCACTGCCGCCGCGGCCGAACTCGCCCGCCAGGCAGATGACGCCGGGGCCAAACTCCTGCTCGTGGGAGACGCCGCCCAGATCGACGCCGTCGAAGCCGGTGGGTTTCTAGGATGGTTGGAACGCAACACCAACCCGCCCATCCTGACCAGCGTCTGGAGATTCAGCGCCGAATGGGAACGGACAGCATCCCTGCGCCTGCGCACCGGGGACCCGGACATCCTGGCGACCTACCTCGAGCAAGGCAGGATCCACGGATGCCCCGAAGGGACCGCCCCGGACCGCGCCTACCAAGCATGGATGGAAGACACCAAAGAGGACATCACCGCCAGCCTGCTCATCGCAGGAGACAACGGAACCGTGAACGACCTGAACATCCGCGCCCAGCTGGACCTTGCCGCCGCCGGCCGAGTGAACCTGGAAACCAGCGTCAATCTCAGAAGCGGGGTGGCCGGCACCGGGACCTGATCCTTGCACGACAGAACGACCGCCGGCTCAAAGACTCCGAGGGGCACTTCATCAAAAACGGAACACGGTTGGCCGTGACCACGATCCGTCCCGACGGATCGGTAACCGCCACCCGCACCGATACCGGCGCCCTCATTGAATTGGACCCCGACTACCTCCACGCCTCTGTAGAACTCGGCTACGCCTGCACCTCCCACCGCTCCCAGGGCGTCACCGTCGATTCGGCGCACACCGTCGTCTCACCCGGACTCGCACGCGAACTGTTCTACGTCGCCATGACCCGCGGCCGACACGGGAACACCTGCTACGTGGACCTTCCGGATCCAGAAGAAGAGCACGCACCCGACGAGTGGGGCATGGTCCGCAAGATCCTTCCCGAAGATGCGATGGCCGTTCTGAAAGGTGTCCTTGGCAATCAGGCACACGAGATGACCGCCCACGAAGTCCGCGACGCCGAGCACGGCTACGCCAACGACTTCGCCCGCATGGTCTTCGAATACGACTATGCCGGATCCTCCGAAAAGACCTCCACCATGCTCGACTGGCTGGACGCCAACCTCAGTCCGGAACGGAAAGAAGAGATCACCACGGACAGGCTCTTCGCCGCCCTCGTCTGCGCCGGCCCGCCCCTCAACAGTGCCAACCCGGAAGACGCAAGTGTTGAGGAAATGCTCAAGGCCGCCACAACGGAATCCGCCACCGATTCCCCCAGATCCGACGTCGGCGTCGTCACCGCAGCCTTCGCACCGGCAACAGCCGAAGGCCGGCGCATCCAACAGCTTCTACAGGACAAAATCAGCGCCCGCCTGGATCAGCTCATCCCTCCACTGGCAGGGGATGACTCCCCCGACTGGGTCAACGAACTGCGCGAGGAACACCAAGAGACTGAAAACTTCCCAGCAACCGTGCGTGCCGTCACGGCCTGGCGGGAAGTATCCGGCCAACAGGACGCCGAAACACCATGGGGAACACCACCTAAATCCACAGACAAAACCATGACCGACTACTACGAACGGGCCAGAAAGCACCTCCCTCCCCGCCCCATGAACGCCCGCAGCGCCGAACCCGAGGACGTCTGGGCGAACGTCTCCTTCGCTGAGGACGACGAACGTCTCAGGTTCGCCGAACAGCTCACGGAAGAGTTCGAGAACCTGGGCACGCTGGAGACAATACCGGTCGACTGGGATCGCACACCTACCCCTGGTCCGGACGAAATTCAACCTGCCGACATCGACGCGGCATGGGAACTCTAGCCAACATTTCTCGATGGGTGTCATGACATCTACCAAGGTGTCATGACACCCAGTAGACTGGGCCAAACGCAACGAATCGGGAGCAGATCATGTCAGCCGGAACAACGCGGCGAACAGTCCGTGTCGAGGATCCCTTATGGGAAGCAGCGCATGGCAAGGCCACCAGGGAGGGACTACGGTCTCCGAGCGGGTCCGTGCAAGTCTGAGGGAGTACGTCCATGGCGCTGCGCCGGAAAGACGTACCATTGCCGATTCCCTGGTCTACCTGGTTCCCGACAAATTGGAGGACCTACAAGGACCCGCCTTCGGGACTGTGGAGCTGCCAATCCACCTCGACTGGGGCCCGGAACGGCACTACAACATTGACGACGACGCCAGCTGCTCAGCCCTCTACCAGCTGACACTTCAGAACTCTGGATCAGTCGAAGAAATCTGCAGGATCGTCAATGCCGAACGGCTCGCCAAACTCTGGTCGACGATGCTCCTGCCGACCCGCTGCAGAGGCGCCTGGGAAGCAGTCTTCCCGGAGCTCCCCGCATACACCGAAGCCAAGGAGCACCCCTCGTGGACCAATCTCAGCGAATAGCCGCCAAGACCGCCTTGGACGTCCTGGCGGCTGACGGCTTCCTCCTCGCGGGTGGGCAGGCACTGGCAGAACACGGCATCAGCTCACGCCCATCCGAAGACATCGACCTCTTCGCACTGCACCGCCGGCACACGCCGGCCACGTTCGCTGCTTCGGTGCGGAAAATGACTGCAGCGCTCGAATCCGTAGGCTACACGGTCGAGATAACGCGCCAATATGATGAATTCGCCAGCGTCACCGTGGGCCGTGATGATGACGCCGTTGTTATCGACCTTGGCCTGGACTGGTGGGAGAACTCCCCGGCAATTATCGACGTCGGACCGGTACTCTCCCTGAAAGACTCGGTTGCTTCCAAACTGCTCGCGGTCTACTCCCGCGGCTACGCCCGGGACTACCTCGACGCGTACTCGATCATTGCCAGCGGGCGATTCACGCACAAGCAGCTCATCACACTGTGCCAGCGACGGGACCCGAACGTTGACCTGCCGCTACTGGCCACTTCCATGGCCCGCTACCGAACCCTGTCCACCACCGACTACACCAGATATGGGTTGCCTCAGGACGAGCTCCCCAAACTCAGCTCCACCCTCCTGGACTTCGCCAGGACCATACACCGAAGCAGTGCAAGCGCCGCCGAGTCCGTGGAACCCGTTGATCTCATCGGCCCGGAAGCGCCGGTCCAGGAATCGCCCTGTAACTCAGGGTCCGGCCCGGACTTCCCATGGCTGGCGGCTCAAAGCCGATAAAGGGCCTTGGTCTGTTCCACGAGCTCGTTGCATCAAGAGCTCCCATAGCCTGACCAGTCAGGGACATTCGTGGGCAGAATCTGGCCAGACATGACCCGCACCGCGTTGCCCTTTCAGTCAGTCAGAAATGTGTTTTTCGACGGGTCCGGCCAGCCGAAGCTGGCCGGACCCGTCGTTTGGCTACAGCGACGGGTGTTGATTCGTCGTTCCTGTCAGCAGTGGATCCAGCGTGTCCAGTCCCGGACCAAGCCCCAGGGGCTTTGCCGCCACAGTGGGCACCGCGGTGGTCCCGGGCGTCATTGTCGTGACCTCCGGCCTGTAGCCGTAGTCTTCACCTTGCCTGACTTGGACAGGTCCACGGCGGGTCTCTATGGTCAGTTCGTACTCCCCACCATTGCGATCCTCGACCGCCGTTAGTGTCCCACTGGCAGTGATAATCTCCCGCATCCTGGCGCCAGTACCGTTCGGGCGTATGCCGGTGGCTGACACCTTCTCGCCCTGACGGACGTCGTTGACATGTTGAATGCGGAACCGTGGAGCCGAGAAGCCGGTTTCGCGGATGGTCCCGGCCTCGTGGACGGGGACCGTTTCCGTGGCGGTAGCCTCGACCCATACCCTCCTGCTCTGTTCGCGTTCCAGCAGGACATAGCGCAGCTGCTCAACCGGTCCCCTTTCCACCGCAAGGACCTTGACGCCGTCGTAGCGTTGCCGCTGGTAGGACTTCAAATCAGCCAAGGTGATCTCCTTGCCGCTGACACTGACGCGCTGGCCGGGGACCAGGTCCTGGACGCGCCTGCCTGTCTTCCGGTCAAGGTCACCGGAAACCCCTGGCGGCAGCACCGCGCCGATCTCCACATTCCACCGTTCTGCCTCCTCCAGAGACACCAGTTCAAGAGCTCCTGACTCATGACTGATGTCGAACCTGTGGGCTCGTTCGCCGATACTGACTTGAACCGGTGTGCGGTGCGTGGAACGTCCCTCCCGGACTTCCGCGATCATTTCCGGGAACTCGGAGACCGCCTCATGCATCCCTAAGCCGTCTACACCGTGGATCACGGCCTTGCCCGGGCTGAGCCGGATCCGGTCTCCTTCCTTGAGCAGAGCCATTCGCCGGCTGGGACCGGGATCCTGGATATCGAAGCTGACTCCAGCCTTGGCGGCCGCGCTGATAAGATTCATGACTTTGGTGTCACGGGTCCCAGGTTTCCAGGTGCTGTTCAAGTACCAGAGTTCCTGCCGGCGGGAGAACTTGAAGCCGGACTCCTTCAACAGACCATGCAGGGATGCCTCGTCCCGGCCGACGTTCCGCACGTTGCTGCCCTCAGCTGTGTGTTCCAGGATGGGCACCTCCCCGAGGACCGCTGCCGGACCCTGCATGTCGACGCCGTCTCCGTGGGAGGGCTCAGGCGCTACGGTTTCCGGTACCAGCGCAGCTGGTGCCTTGCCCAGCTGCACCGTTCCGACCATGACGTGTTCATTGAGGAACGCGCTGGCCTCAACGATGGTGTCTTCAGCCGCGGGACTCGGCCCCGGTACGGAGACAGGGGCTGAATCCAGATCCAGCCCTGTGAAGTCAACCGGTGTCTCTGGGAGTTCCCCCGTCCACATCAGCAAGGGAGTGCTTTCCGACGCCGCCCACCTGGTCCTTGTCCCGCCCGGTTCCTCCAGGACCAGAACCATGGTCCCCGAGCCGTACCTGTCCCGGGAAGGAACCTTTCGGACGTCGATGACCCTGCCGATCACAGGCTGGAGGCCCTGCCAGCTCGTGACGGATCCTTTGGTAGCGCGGAGCCGGACCCACTGCCAATGGTGTTCGTTGCGGAGCATGCTTGCGCTGATCGAGGTGACTTGGCCGGGCGCTTGCAAGGTTGCCCGTTCCAGATCGGTCAGTGCCCCGTATCGGCGGGCGTGGATGGTGACCTTCTGGTCGGAGCGCCGCCGGCAGGTGCCCTTCTCGCCGTCATCGAACCGGTACTTCAGATCGATCATGGTCCCAGCGCTGGCGGCCGTGACGGTTACGTTGTCCCGGCGTGCCTGGTTTCTGTCCAATTCATGGGCCGGGACGACGTCGCCGGCGCGCAGGTCATCGACGGTGTTCCCGTATCCGTCGGGAAACAGCGACTGTTCCTCGTCCAGCGTCAGAATCCTTCCTTGCTGGTAGGCCACCACGCGCGGTTCGTAGTAGCCGGCTGTTTCGCGGATGCTGCCCGTTACAGGGTCAATGAAGGACCCGCTCTGGTAGAAGCTGGGCGAGGTAGCAGTGTCACCCCGGAGCCCCAGCCCGTCAACGTCTTCCAGGAGAACGTCACCGGGCAGGAACTGGTCTATCTGGACGAAAGCCGCCTCTTGTTCCTTACGCTCTTGCGCGGCCGCGGCCGCAGCTGGATCCACGACGCCGTGCCGTAGGACCGGAGAGCCGCTGCCACCTGACCATTGGTTGTAGTTGAAGTTGTGCCTGACCCCCGGTCATCGGTGACAACCCAGTCCGTGGACCGGACCTCGATGGTCCCTGTGACCATGACCGTGTTCCCGGCAGGCATGCCGTTGGAAGGATCCCGGGCCGGCCGCTGCAACGTGACTCGCTCCCCCGTTTTGACGTCTCGATCGCTGACTGCCACGGCGTCCGTTTCCGGGACCTTCAGGAAGACCCGCTCGAACGGCGTTAGCGCTGCCTGGGTCCGGCTGACCAGCTCGACGGACGCGTGCGGGCTCAGATCCACCGGTTCCAACGCCTCGTCGCTTTCGGCCAGCTGGTGCACGACAGCCTTTTCGTACCTGACCACGGACTCGACCCGGAAGAGCGCCTGCCCACGGCCGTGCAAACCCGTTACCACGTCGCCACCACGCAGGTCACTGGCCGAGACCTTGCGCGGGTCCGTGACGAACAAGGCAAGGGTCTCTCCCATCACCGGAGGAATATCGGGTTCGGCGTCTTCGCTGTCCTGGCTCAGGCCCATGTCGTTTATGAGGTCAGTGATCTTCCGCTGCACCGACGCGAGCTCGGTTGCATGGTCGAAGGACCGCGTGAGGGTTTCCTGCAGCGAGGGTATGGCGGACTGATGGGCCGCTTGTTTGCGGATCAAGTCATCACGAATGGCGGCCGTCGCCGCGGCCGTGTTCTCCAGACGTCGGATCATGCCCAAGGGGTCGGACTTGATCGCTGAATCCCAATCGAGTTGGACCTTCGCGACGTCGGAACCTCCGATCCGAAGTTCCAGGCCCCGGTGATAGCGGCCTTCAACGTTCAGGCCTCCCACCGCGCCAAGGGCCTGGTACGGTCCTGCTCCTGTCGGCAGTGGCTGGATCGTGGAGACGACCAGTCTCTGCAGGGCGATTCCTGCGTCAATCCGATCAGGGTGGTTGGTGCCGTCGACGCTCATCCTGAACGCGTCGCCGGTGGTGCTTCGGTAGGCGGCCGCCGCTGCTGTAATAGTGGGCAGATCCTGGACGATGCCGGCCAGTGCCGACTGGGTGATCGCCAGCTCGCCCTTGCTGCGACGCTGGGCGTCCGTAAAGGACCGGTGCAGGGACTGGAGCCGGGATTCTTCCATCTGCAGGCTTGCCAGCTGCTCGAGACGGGGATCTCCGGACAGCGCGGCCGCCGCCTGGCCGGCCGAGAGTTCAAGGTCTCCGAATCCGTCATCCATGGTCCTGCCCTGGACGTCTCCACGTTTGAGCTGGTTGATGAATTTCGCTTTCCTTGCCACCATGTCCCACATGTAGACGTCGAAGGTTTCGGCCGTCGCGTAGGAGTGGATGCTCACCTGGTCGTTTTGGTTGCCCTGCCGCAGGACCCGGCCTTCGCGTTGTTCCAAGTCCGCCGGCCGCCAGGGAACGTCCACGTGGTGCAGGGCCACAGCGCGGGCTTGGATGTTGGTGCCGGTGCCCATTTTTTCTGTTGAGCCGATGAGCACGTTGACCCGCCCGTCCCGGCATTTCGCGAAGAGTTCCTTCCGGGCATCATCGGTCCGCGCATCATGGATGAACGCGATGGATTCCCGGTCCATGCCGAGTCCTACGAGCTCGTTGCTGATGGCGTCGTACATGCTGAACCGGCCGTTCGTGTTGGGCACCGCCCTGTCGCAGAACAGCAGCTGCAGGCCACCGGGAGTGTCCGAGGCCGCCCCGCCGGGAAGTGTGTAGGCGCGGTCCTTGGTTCCTTGATGTATTTCCCAAACCTGCGCGGCGACCTGAACAGGACGGCCGCCGTCGGGATCTGCAGGCAGATGCTTCAGCCGCGGGTCCAGCGCGACCATGCGCCCGTCGTTGGTGATCTTGGGCATGTTGTCCTCTTTCGGGTCAACCCCGGAAAGATTCTTTGCCCGCTCCCCCAGCTCTTTGACGTACTCGGTGACGGCCTCGGAAGGCTGACGTTTGGCGAGCTGGCGGTCTTTGCCCTCCAGTACCGGGAGCTTCTCTGTGATGTCCGAAACGGTCACGACGTCGGAGAACTGATTGGTGATCTTCAGCAGTTCGGGCAGATTGATGTACTTGTTGATCCGCTCAACTTGGTCATATCCGCCACCTGCCGGGGAGATCCGCAGCACGGTGGAACGCTCCGTGAACTGGTTGGCCCAGGCATTGACCTCCTGGAGCCCGGCGAGGTCCAGCAGCTCCGGACGCAGGTAGTGCTGCATGACCCACATCTCGGACATCGAGTTTGCCACCGGGGTGCCGGTAGCGAAGGTGGCCACGGCCGGCAAATACCCCTCACGGAAGTACCCGCCTTGTACCGCGTCCTGCATCTTTGTCTCCCGCAACGACCGGAGCTTGAAGTCAAGATCAGAGGCCCGGTCGGAACCGGTGCAGGCCAACTCATAGGAATCAGACTGGCGGAAGAGGTTCTTGTAGTGGTGCGCTTCGTCCACAAAAAGGTAGTCGATGCCCGTCTCCTCGAAGGTAACGCCGACGTCCTTGCCCGTGGTGATCCTCGCATGGCGTTCTTCGAGGCGTTTAATGGCCCGTTCAACGGCCTTGATCCGCGCCTTCTCGTCACCGCCCATTTCTGCCCTGGCTTGCCTCAGCTCGCTGATTTGCTCGTCGAGCCAGTCCTGCGTTTTCGCAGGGTCCACTTGGATCCTTGAAAAGACTGTTTGGGGGATCACCACGGCGTCCCAGTCACCGGTTGCTGCAGCCGCGACCCAGAAGGCTCGGTCCTCGGATTTGATGCCCGTTGGTACCGACAACACGTTAGCCGTCGGGTACCAGTCCACAAACTCCCGGCTCACCTGGTCTACCAGGTGGTTCGGGACGACAATGGCAGGCTTATTCGCGATGCCTGTCCGTCGCAGCTCCAGGGCTGCCATGACCATCGTGCCGGTCTTCCCTGCGCCAACAACATGATCGAGCAGGACGGCGGGTTCGTTGAGGATCCTCGCCACAGCTGCCCGCTGATAATGGTGCGGGGTGTAGTCGCCGTTCAGCCCGGGGAAGCTCAGTGCCTCCCCGGCGGCGGCGTAGTCGGGGAAGCCTGGGAATTGAACATTCTGTTGTAGGTGGCTGTGATCCGTTCCGCCCGTGCGGCGTCCTGGAACAGCCAGCTACCGAAGTCCTCGGTGATCTTCGCTGCCTTGTCCCTGGCTTCCAGGGTGGCCTTTACGTCCTTGACCTGGCGCTCAGATCCGTGTTCGTCCGTGATTGTGCGCCGGATGACGATTGTGCGGTTGTTCATCAGCGACTGGAGCAGAGTCAGAGGTGTCCGGTCCGAGGTGGCGTAGGAGAACCGCACTTCTGGGGAGAAACGGGGGGAACCGTTTGCTGACCGCAGCTCCCAGGATGCGTCTACCTCGTTCGTGGCAACCGTTGCAGCGACCCCGAACCTCTCGGCAATGAATGCCTCGTAGTCGGCCGGTTCCACGTAACGGACACCGGGCTTGGCAATGATATCCATCGCCGTGACCTGCTCCGGCATCGCCTCTTCCAGGGCCCGCACATTGGTCTCGAACCGGCTTTCGTCCTTGGCGGCCGCCTGTGCGGTTTCGAGCTTGCTCCGCACATCGCCGGATAGATACTGTACGGCCGGCAGCAGGTCACCGGTCTTTGGTTCTTCAAAGACCAACGTCCCAAGCATTTCCCTTGCCTGGGCTTCTTCAACGTCAAGAAGACTGGCAATGCGTCCCAGATCGACATTTCGTGACTCGTCTAGGGAAATGGCTAGCGCATCGGCCGGAGATTCAGCGGATATCGGGCGTTCTCGGAATGCCAGAACGTCACGGTCAAACACGGCGGCTTTCCTTGCCGTCAAGGTCTCGTCGTCAAAATGCTCCATGGCGAGCAGCAGACCCCGGTTGGGATCACCGGCGACCACGGCAAGATGATCCTGCCTCTTGGACGGCTCTCCCGGTTCAGAGGCAGATTCCTCCCACGCTGCCCTTAGCTCCTCGGTGACGGGTACCTTGGCAGGATCCACCTCTCCGTCGGCGGGAAGGGACAGCCGCCAGATCCGTTCGCTTTCGGCCATGAGGATAGCTACTTGCTTTGGCCGGGGTGCCTTACCGGGAACGGTGGTGAACCTGTTTACCGGACCGTGTGCGGCGCGGTACGCGTCGTAGACGCTGTTCAGCCGATCCCGCCGGGCTCCGCGTTCCGGCTTGGGAGCCCCTGCCCGTTGAGCGTCAATGACTTCCCGGGCCGCGTCCCTGACCTCCAGCAGGCTGGCTGCTTCGGAGTGTCGGGCCTTGGCCACGCTGATCGGTTCCCACACTCGGGCGGCGTTGAACCTTTCGAACGTTCCCCTGGCGTACCGGACATGCCCGGTAACGGCCTCAGCGACGGCAGTCTCCCGCACAAGCCCGGAAGCGAAAAGCGTCGCGGGGACCGCTACTGGTTCAGGGGAATACCCGTAGCCTGTCGCGGCGGCTTCCGAGAGCTGTGACCTGAGTCGGTCTCGGATTTCATCAGCCAACGGATCGCCGGAGGGGCCGGCTATATCGAGGGTCGAATCGTTGTACATCCCCTGGCCTACGGAGAGTATCCCGAGTACCGCGTCGTCATTGGTTGCGAACCAGCCGCCGACCGCTACCTGTGTCGGTTCCCCGCTTTGCCGGTGGGTTGCCCAGGTGGTTCCGGTCCGCACCCAGGCGTTGATGCGGTCTTCGTCCGGCCGTTCCTCCGGCTTTCGGCGGCGGAACACCAACAGGTCGGTGGCGACCTCGGTGCCGGCCACAGCCTTGAACGCATTGTTGGGCAGCCTGACCGCACCGACGAGGTCCCCGTACTTGGCAATCTCACGACGGGCCTTCATCCCCTGTGCGTCCATCGTGAACGTGGAGGTCAGCACCGCGACGTATCCGCCGGGCGCGGTCAGGCGCAGGGACTTGGCGATGAAGTAGTTGTGGATGCTCAGCCTGGAAGTGTTGTAGCGGGCGTCGTGGACCACGAAGTCACCGAATGGGACGTTGCCAACGACGGCGGACACCGCCCCTTCAGGGATCGCGGTGTCTTCGAAGCCTTCGGCCCTTACCTGTGCCGACGGGTAGAGGAATGAAGCGATAGCGGCCGTGGTGGAGTCCAGCTCAACACCGGCCATTGTGGCTGTATTGGGAGCGAGCCCAATGAAGTTACCGGCCCCGCAGCCCGGCTCCAGAACCGCTCCCCCATCAAAGCCGGCGGACTCCAGCGCGTCCCATACGGCCTTCACCACTGCCGGGTCGGTGTAGTGGGCATTGATCGTCGTTGCCGATGCCTGCGCGTACGCCTCGGCGCTGAGAAGGGACTTCAGTTCCGCGCGTTCGCTGGTCCATTCCTCGCGGTGCTCTTCAAAGATTTGCGGGACCGCGCCCCAGGACGACCATCGGGCGAGAATGTCCTGCTCTGCTGCTGTCGCATGCCGCTGATCGTCCTGCAACTGGTGCAACAGCCGCAGCGCCTCCACGTTCGCCACGGCACGGGACTTCGCCCCGGATGGTGGCAGGACCTGGGTTCCCGGCCTGAAATCGACCGGGACCCCCTCAGCTCTTCAGGTGCTGCTCCGCTTGCGGGGACACGATGGAGGTCCACTGGCTCCAGCCCGGGATCGGGGTCTTGCCCTGGCTGATCATCCAGTCGAAGACCGTGTTCAGGATCAGATCCAGCCGCGCGATCGTGACCGCGGCGTCCCCCATCGGCAGTGCCTTGAACTCCTCCTCGTCCGCCGTCACCGGGAGCAGCGGGCTCCGGTCCCTCTTCAGCTGCGCCCAGTACGCCTTCACCAGATCGAAGAATTCCGGGTCCGCGTCCGTCACCGGTGACTTCAGCCGATCCAGGATCGACTTCCCGTCGTAGAGTTCCTCGAAGTTCTCCACCAGCGTTCTCATGTACGGCGCCGAGTAGTGAGGGTCCTGCCACGCCTCGGGATCGTTCTCCCAGGCCGCCGTCAGAACGTCCGTCCGCTCGTCCGGTGCCCGCTCCGACATCACTTCGCGCAATTGCATCTGCTCCACCGGGTTCATTGAGTTCCTCCTGCTGGTTGAAAATATCGAGATCATCGAACAGGCTTGGCTGGTTCGGATCCGCTTTCTTTCGAGCCATCTTCGGCCTTTCAGGTTTACATAACGTGGGTACATCCAACGGGATGTCAAATGCTGGAAAGTCTTCGACCCCCTCGCTGAACGTCCTGTAGCCCGCCGCAACCAGAACGTTGCGACGGGCCAGGAAAAATCGGAGGGGAGTTGCCGGTTAGACGAGGCCCCATTTATGGTCGACGGCTGTCTGCTCGACGTTCACCGTCGCTGCCTGGGCGTCCATTTCGTCGCTCCACAGGCCCTTAGGGTTCGGCTTGACGGCTGTCTGCTCGACGTTCACCGTCGCTGCCTGGGCGTCCATTTCGTCGCTCCACAGGCCCTTAGGGTTCGGCTCGATGACGACGGTGGCGAACTCCAGCGATGCCGACACATCTTCAGCCCAGATCCGGTGGTTCAGAACCGGTTTCGGTTTCTGGTCCTTGGTGACGTTCGCGACCGCTTCGTAGTTGCCGGTGACGGTGGCGCGGTTTCCCTTGTGAAGGGAACCCTGGACGTTCCCGCCCAGCTTTGCGTTCCTCACGGCGACGTCGTAATAGACGGTTTCCCCGTCCTTCCAGGCCTTCGCCTCGCGGTCGAAGATTCGCGGGGTGTCAGCCAGCCGGAACGTGACCAGCTCGGACTCTCCCACTTTCCTGGTGACGGGATCGGCGGTGAGGTTTCCGGTGACGGTGTGCTTTTCGAGCCTGGGACGTCCAGCCATGTCATTTCTCCCTGCAGTCAGCGGCACCGGATCCTCCGGTACCTGATGCAGAACTATTCGGCTTCGGTCCCGCAGGCGTGTATGACATACGCGGAGAGGAAGGAACTGAGTGTGCCAAGGCAAAGGAAAGGGCCTCCCCGACGAATCGGCAGGGAGGCCCCAACGGCTACACGCTCAAAGATATTGAAGCGCTCACCGGCAACACGTTCCAGCGAATCGCGCAGGTACTCAATCAGGCAGGGTCGGACGTTCGGCGGCCAGGTCAGTTCGTTGTGGTTGGGCGTTCGTCTCTCACCAGGAGCATGTTCAGGCCCAGTTCGATGTCGGGGGT
This sequence comes from Pseudarthrobacter psychrotolerans, assembly GCF_009911795.1. NCBI lineage: Bacteria > Bacillati > Actinomycetota > Actinomycetes > Micrococcales > Micrococcaceae > Pseudarthrobacter > Pseudarthrobacter psychrotolerans. The sequence continues at coordinate 29,754 of NZ_CP047899.1, forward strand.
TGCGAGGACACGGTCGAGCGTTCGTGTTGCAAGGTAGTCAGCCAGTTCCTGAACGGTTCTCGTCGTGCCGGGCCCCTGGTAATGAGAATGACCGACCGGGCACCCGGCAAGGGAGATCTGGTTCGGCGAGCCTCATCGCCCCGGGCCGGTCTCGGTCTGCGAGTTCGCCGGTTGTTCACGCCGTTCATGTGTCTGCCCGAAGGGGACATCGCGGCTGACGGCGACGGTGTAGCTGGTGTAGCCGTGCTGGGTAACGAGGATGCCGTGGCGGCGTTCCTGCATGGCGTGTGTGCGGGCGATCTCGACGGCGGTGTTCAGGTCGTTTTCGATGGTGTCGGGGTCGTGGGCGTTGATTTCCAGGACGACGTCGGAGTGGCGCTTGATCATCGTGGCCTCTTTCTCGGCGGGATGTGTGCCGGGGCTCTTGGTGGGCACAGGTTTCCGGGGCCGGGCGCACCCGGGGAGGCGGAAAGCGGTGGTTCCAGAGGGGGTGCCCGGCATTCTGTGATGGGGCGGTGGCCGGCCGTAGTGTCCGGCGGGCTGGATCGGCGGAAGCGTTTGGTCCTGCTGATCTGTAGTCAGTGTGGATGATCGCTGGGCCGGGCGCAATACGAAGTCCGAAAAAGCCTGCTGTGTCGGCGAAATGCGGCGACCGTAACAGCCGGGGACGGGGCTGACGTCACCGGCCTTAGGGGAGCGTCTTTGACCGTCCGGTTGGGTATACCCAAACTTGGCGGTTCACGGCAGCTTCGGAACCGTTGGCGCGGAGCAGGGCGGCGTGTTCGAGTTTGGCGGAATCGACCACGGACGGCCGTCCGGTGCGCCGGCCGTTGGCCGTGGCCACCGCCCGCGCGTGGGCGGTGCGTTCGGCCGCGTAGGTGCGTTCCATTTGCCCGAACAGGGCCAGCATGACGAACGCCAGCTGGCTCATGGGCGCGCCGGGTTCGGCGGTGTCGATGGCGAGGGGATCTGCCAGGGTCCGGACGCCCACGCCGCGCTCCTTGAGGTCGTGGACCATGTTCAGGGTGTCCCGGACTGTGCGGCCAAGCCGGTCCAGGGTGTGCACGATCAGGATGTCACCGTCCCTCGCGTGGGTCAGTGCTTCCTGGAGTCCGGGGCGGGCTGTGGTGGCCCCGGATTTCTTGTCCATGAAGATGTGTTCTTTGCTGATGCCGGCGGCCGCCAGGGCGTCCAGCTGTCGGGTTAGATCTTGTTTCGCCGTCGATACTCTCGCATTATGTAGACGGTTTGACCGTGTCTCACATGGCGGGCGAGGTGTCGCAAGAAACTATTGTTTTTCAAGACACTCGAACGGGGACGGGCAGAGGGCGGTCACTCTCCCGCGGTTCCGCCATATGGCCGCGTCTCGGTAAGTCGTCTCATAGACGAGGGTGTCTCCTGAATATTTTTAGGGGTTTATGGGGCAGACTGCCGTTATGGCATATCTCGGATATACGCGGATCAGCACCGCCGGGCAGGACGACCAGCTCCAACGTGACGCCCTCACCTCCTCGGGGGTCCAGGCCCGGGACATCTACTCCGATGTGACTTCCGGAAGCAAAGAAGCCAAAAGCCGGCCCGGCATGCAAAAACTCATGAGCTACGCCCAAAACGGGGACACGATCGTGGTGTGGCGGATCGACCGGCTCGGCCGATCCCTGCTCGATGTCCTGAACACCGTCAACGGGCTCCGGGACAAAGGGATCATGGTCCGCTCGATCGCCGACGGCATTGACCCGGACACAACCACCGGGAGGCTGATGTTGAATATGCTCTCCACCCTGGCGGAGTACGAGCGGGAGCTCATCGTGGAGCGAGTGAATGCCGGGATCGCCTCAGCCAGGGGCGCCGGTGCTGTTTTTGGCCGCCCACCGAACGATCCAGTAGTGACGGCCGAAAAGCTGAAGATTGCGGCCAATGCCCGCGCCGAAGGCAAAACGGCGCAGCAAGCCGCCGAACTCGTCGGATGGAGCCGAGCCACGCTGTACCGGGCAATGCAGGCAAGCGGTCAAACCCGCCCTGAGCCTAAAGCTGTATAGAAACCGCGAGACACGCATCGGGCTGGACGTGTCTCATGCCCGCATATCGCGCGTAGCCAATGTCCATGCCTGGAACCGTACCGAAAGTTGTACCCGTGACGGGTGATTGCGGCGGGAGTTTTGGGACAATATCCGGGACGGGCAGGTTACGCGGTATTCCGCGGATTCCTGTCAGTTTCCGAAGTCGACTGCACAGAATGTCCAAAGCCGTCTGCACAGCTCGCCCGTTGGGGGATCCTCTACCGGACACTGTTAGATGCGGGTTACCCCAGGACAAGCTCCGGTGTTTATCGTGTTGTTTTTCCGGTGATGAGTTGCCATGGGTGTGGTGCGGGTGTCGAAGCGCCGGTGATGGCGGCTAGGGCGCATGCGGCGCCTTGTTGGCGAAGGTTCTGGTGAACGGTGGTCACCTGTTTCACTGACGCGGCATCGGAGGCATCCCAGCCCGTGACGGCGAGGCTCCTCGGAACGTGAATGCCGGCTTTCGATGCGGCCTCTAAAGTTCCCAGGGCTAATTCATCACTCATCGCGAGAATGGTGTCTGGAGGATTCGGGCGAGCCAGCAATCGGCCGGCGGCTCGTGCTCCTTCACCAAAACTGTTGATGGAGCAAGAAGCCACTTCAACACTCTCCCATTGGAACCCTGCCGCGGTGAGCGCGTCCTGGTATCCCAGGAGCCGGTTACGCGTGACGGGGAACGTCGCCGTCGCCGGGTCAGGACCCATGCTGATCATCTCGACTCTTTCCTTGGTGAAGGGAAAGGCGATGATGGCAGGGCGTTGGCTCTGGTGTAGGCCCAATGCAGCGACCGCTTGTGCAGCGGCGCGATCGTCGATGCCCACCAGACCGAATGCCTTTTTCTTTGGTCCGGCATGGATGATGGCTGGCCTCCCAGTCAGGGCAAGGGCGTCAAGCACCGGGTCATCGTCCGTTGTGGTCCACACAACGAAGGCATCTACCGCTGCTGCGCGGATGTGCTGATCATCGTCAGCAGATCCGTTGGTCGGGAGAATGGTCATGGCCAAACCGTGTTCCGCACAGACATCTGCGATCCCGGCAAGAAAGCGTGTCGCCTGGGGGTCATCGAAAGCGTAAGACAGGGTCTCTCCCAGAACGACCCCGAGAGCGCCGCTGGTTCCCGTGCGCAGCGACCGGGCGCTGGGGTCGGGCCCTGGATATCCGAGCACCTCGGCGGCGGTAAGGACTTTCTCCCGGGACGCTGCCGAGACGCGGGAGGGCGTGCTGTAGGTGTAGGAAGCGGTCATCACCGAGACTCCAGCCTCGCGGGCTACCTCACTGAGGGTGATTTTGGATTCCGGTGCTGCAGGTGACATAGGACCAGCCTACTTGTGTATCGTTACACAAATGATTCGTTCCTCATCGCAGTCCGCTCATAGGTTGGCGTGGGCGTCCTATGCGTCCTTTGCAGCGTTCGGTGTTTTCTGGGGCACCTGGGGTGCGAGTATTCCAAGAATCAGGTCCCAAGCCGGCATTTCGGACGGGCAGCTCGGCACGGCACTGTTGTTCATCGGAGCCGGGGCGCTGCCGGCGATGCTGCTGACCGGCAGGATCATTGACCGCTTCGGAGTGCGGATCACCGCGGCCGTCACACTCATTCTGCTGGGGTCCTCCGGACTGATCGTGGCCCTTGCCGCAACGGGATTCGCCAGCCTGTGCTTCGGGTTGCTCCTGGTCGGTGCGGCCAGTGGGGCGGCCGACGTGGCGATCAATTCGGCGGCAGGGTCCGCGGAAAAGCTTGCTGCCACACCAGTGATCACCCGCTCCCATGGCATGTTCTCCGCATTCGTGGTGGTCTCCAGCCTTGTTGCAGGCCTGTCGGCTGCGCTGGGCGCCGGCACCACCTTCTCCTTCGTCCTGGTCGTTGCCGCGTCAACGATCGTCAGCGGGTATCTGCTCCATGCCTCTCCTGCTGAAGTGCCCAGCGCTCCACGGCGCATTAAGGCGGAAACGGACGACCTGCGTCATCGCCGCGGCGACCCCGCTTCAGGTGTTCCTGTTCTGGCGATCTTGCTGGTGGGAATTCTTGGGGCGATGGCCTTTGCCGGTGAGAACGCCCATCAGAGCTGGGCGGCCGTGTTCTTCGAAGACGAACTGGGCACCGGGGCGGCCCTGAGCTCGACCGCTCCTGCAGTATTCGCTGCCGTCGTCGCCATCACACGCTTCAGCACCGGAGGACTACAACCGGCCTACGCAATGAGAACACTGGTCCTCGGTGCCGCCGCGGCCAGTGTCGGTGCGACGATACTCGCGGCCGCACCCAACGTTATCGTGGCCTTGATCGGACTGGCAGTAGCCGCCGCCGGCACAGCAGTGCTGTACCCAACGTTGCTGGGTATCGTCTCACGCTCCACCGAAGACGCCACCCGCGGACGGACAACTTCCCTACTCACCACGATTTCCTACCTTGGATTCCTCTTGGGCCCCGTCTATGTAGGCCTGTGGTCCGAAGCCGCCGGACTGCGCGCAGCGATGGCCGCCATAGCGGCCCTGTGTGCGGTCCTACTCGCCCTCACACCGGTCCTCCTGCGAATCCGGCGAAAGCTGATCGATCCCTCTCCCACCCCGCCCGTCGCGAATACCGCGCACCACCCGAAACAGGATGATGATGCTCGAGAACATGATCTGGCTGAATGAACCGGCCCAATGGACGAACACCCCGAACGAACTCACCGTGGTCTCTGATCACGACACAGATTTCTGGCGGGAAACTTTCTACGGCTTCACTCACGACACAGGGCACTTCCTCCACCGTGAGGTGGTGGGCGACTTCACGGCTACGGTGACGTTATCCGGCGACTTCACGACGCTCTACGACCAAGCCGGACTCATGGTCCGGGCCAACAAGCGAACCTGGATGAAAACCGGTGTCGAGTACACCGATGAGGCACTCCACCTCAGCACCGTGATCACCCATGGCGCATCGGACTGGTCCGTCATGTCGCTGCCGAGAACCCCGGACGAGATAACGATGCAGGTAACCCGCCAAGGCAATGCCCTTCGGACCCAGTACCTTCAACCCCAAGGGATGATAGGACAGTGGCGCATGCTGCGCCTTGGGCACCTGCCACTCGAAGACTCCTGCCAGGTCGGGATGATGATGTGCTCACCAAAACGCGGTGGACTCCGCGCCCGGTTCAGGGATTTCAGCATCACCCCATCCCAGCGCATCGACCTACACCCTCACCAGAAACACTAATCGCCTCGAATCGGCGTCCGAGGGCGTCGTCGTTTACCCACCGAAGATCCTCGGCGATGTCTTTACCGTCGCGGTAAGGACCGGCTTTCGGGACGCTCAAGAATACCGATGCGGATCAAATTCAAGCGCGACACGTGAAGTTGTTCGTGCGGGTCGTGCTTGTAGGGTTATCTGTGCCACGCCTGCTTACAGAAAGTCGAGCGAATCACCTATGCCAGTGCATCATTTCAGTCCGCACCTTCACCAGTCCACGGCTCCTTTCTCGCACTTCGTTCAGCACGGCGCGACGGGCTATACCGCTGGAATAATTGGTCAACGAACCGATGACGGTTCGCTAGTTTCGGGCGATGTTGCGGAGCAGTGCGAGGCGATGATGAACAACCTGAAAACACTGTTGGAAGAGCTCAGATTGAGCCTTTCGGATCTCCTGCGGACCACGATCTACTTGACGGACTACGAAGACTTTGAAGCGATCAACGCTGTTTACGCCAGTTATTTGCGTGAACCCTTCCCTGTTCGTACAACGGTTCAGGTAGCGGCGCTACCGCTCGGTGCGAAGGTCCAGATCGACACAGTCATCGCCCTGTAGGACGCGACCGCTCACCCTTCCCGTTACGGGATCCTCTACCGGACGCGACACCACGCCATCACAAAACGCCGCCACGTAGCGATCAGATCCACAAGTGCTGAGCAGGGCGGTGTGGCGGCCGGTGGAGGACCGGCTTGCGGTCCGCCCTGAGCTGCCAATCATTCCAAAGCTGATGACGTGAAGGTTGACTCAAGGCCGGTCGCCTACGAACAGAGCCGGAGCGCGACGGCGAGGGCTTGTCGGCTTCAGACGATATCGCGGCCTTGCCAGTTCTTGACTAGCTGCAGAAGGCCGGGGAAGCGCTCGTCGAGATCTTCGGTCCTGAGCCTGCTGCGGCGTTCGAGGCCGTACTGGCGTTGCCGGATCAATCCGGCATCCCTGAGTGCCCGGAAGTGGTGGGTCAAGGTCGATTTCGGTCGTCCGAGGTTGAACCATCCGCACGGGTGATCGAAGTCGTCGGACTCGAGCATCAGTTTACGAACGATGGTCAGCCGCAGTGGTTCGGACAGCGCCGACATCACGGCTTCGAGGCGAATGTCGCAGGCCTCCGGTTCGGCGAGAGCTCCAGGGCGAACCCGCCAATCGATGCCTTCTGTCTGTGCGGATTCTTGGCTCATGTCCCCAACTTATCACCGGTACGTATCGAGTCGTACTAACGCCTCCGCGTGTGCAACGATGGTCAGGCAGGGATTGGTTCGAGAAAACTCGTACAACGTAGTTGGAGAAACGATGACTGACGTCAAGCAAGAATCGCCCGTCCCCACAACCGAACCGGCAAGACCGCATTTTCGGGTGGTCTTAGCCGCAGGCCTGGTCACTGCGGTGTTTATCCTGTCCAACTCGCCCACGCCGCTTTATGTCCAGTGGCAGGCGCGACTCGGGTTCGCCTCCGGCATGCTCACGGTGATCTTCACCGCATATATCGTCGGGCTTCTCGTTGCGCTCCTGGTCGCCGGCCAGCTCTCCGATCAGATCGGCCGCAAGAAGGTCATCCTGCCCGGCTTGATTGTCGCCCTCATCGCCTGCATCTTGTTCGCGACCGCCACATCGGTCCCGATGCTCTTAGTCGCCCGGTTCCTCACCGGCATGGCCGTAGGGGTGATCGTCTCGGCCGGCATGGCGACCGTGGTCGATGTTGGAGGGTCCGCCCGTAAACAGAGGTCCGCGCTTGCCGCGTCCGTCGCGATGGTCTTCGGGGCTGGTTTGGGCCCGCTGCTCGCCGGCGTCCTAGCCCAATTCCTCTCCAACCCCATCCCGATCATCTTTGGCATCGAGTTCATCGTTCTTGGGGTCAGCCTGGTCATTGCCATCATCTTGCCCGTACCGGCTTTGACCATAGACAAGACGCGATTGCCACAGATCCGACTTCACCTGCCGTCCGTTCCCACCGCCAATCGACGTCATCTGGCCTTCGGTATCGCGGTCTTCGGGCCCGGCATCACGGCAACTTCGTTCGTCCTCTCGCTGGGGCCATCACTGCTGTCGGAACAGCTCGGCGTCACCAGCCCCCTGATCGCCGGAGGAACAGCCTGCGTGATGTTCCTGGCCGCTACAGGCGTGCAATTCGCGGTCAAGAGCCAACCGATCAGGCGCATCTTCCTCATGGGCGCCACCGCCACCATCCTGGCGATGACGAGCATGACTGCGGCGATCAACCTTTCGACCCCATTGCTGCTGATCGTCTCGGCGATCCTCTCCGGAGCAGGGCAAGGCCTTGGCCAGCTCGGCGGCCTCACCCTCATCGGCGTCCACGTCCCAGCAAATCGGCGAGCCGAGGCCAACGCCGTGTTCAACATTGGGGGCTACATTCCCGCGGGTTTGCTCACTGTGGTCTCTGGATACACCATCGACTGGGTCGGAATGCCGACAGCCACAGCACTCTTCGCCGTCATCCTCATCGCCGCAGCCGCGGTGGCCGCGACACACGTCTATCAACGCCTACCCAGGCACGAAAGAGCATAGAGACAAGCCCGCTGCACCAGCCAACTGCTGGCTCCTGGACACAAAACGCGCCCGCTGGCCGTTCCCGTTACGGGATCCCTCACCGGACAGGATATGACCGAGTGGGCAGCTCAGAGCCCTTCGGGAATCTGGGCCGCGAACCATTGCCTGAAAGCGGACAGGTCATGCAAAAGCGGCTTGCTGACTGCGAAGAACGAGGCTCCGATCCGCCAGCCGGTCCTCTCCTGGACAGGGAGGATGAGGAAGAGGATCGACTGCTTGCCGCGGACCCGCGGCCTTGCCTTCGCGACCAGCTCCTTGGTGAGCCTCGGTCTGAAGGTAGGCGACCTAAGGTCCCCCCACTCTCCACGGTTGGAGTCAGCCTGTGCCGCGACCCAGCCGATGGCATCACGGAGCAGGGGTTCGGCTATATGGCCGAGGTCCGGCTCGTGTACCAGCGGCCCGAAATAGTCGATGGGTCCTGGTTCCTTGCGCAGGACCGCTGCGCCGAACAATCCGGTCCACCATGAGCTCCACTGAGCCGAGATCTCGGCGTGGTTGCCCTCCTCGAGACCAACCCAGTCGGCGCTAACAGCAGGCACGAGCCGTGAGCCCGGAGAGCCTCCCAGAGCAACATCAAGTCCGAGCCGGTCACGGACATACAGGGCAACGCTCAGTGCCTGCGGCTCGAAGAATGTCGCCTCCACCTTCGGAGGCCCGAAGAATGCCATACCCGGACCCTACGCCCTGCTCGTCCGCTGAGGGATCGGCTCACGGGCGGTGCTAAGTGGATGCGTAGGACCGCAGCAGCTCGGTACAGCGGTGACGGGGTGTACTCAGAAGATACGCCCGGTCACATTGGGCATGCCCATCGTCCTTGTATAGATCGACTCGGGCATGACCGCTTGCTCCGTTCCAAGCCACATAATTACCCGGTCATGGTGTTCACAGGCCATTCCAGTCGCGGCGTTCGCGAGCAGGGCCCAACCGAGGACGGGGTCGCCGTCGACGTTCACGCTATGTGCGGTGCCTTGTGTGAGGTTAATAGATCTGAGGGTGTCGGCGAGGCCCGAGAGCAATCGCTTCCTCGTGAATTCGGCCATTTCGGTGGCAAGGGTTGTGATGAGGAATGCTGCGTGATGGGGCCGGGTCGAGTTGGCTTGAAGGTCGCCAGGCACTCTGGTGCGTCGGATCCGGCGCCAGGTCCGGAAGCGATGGCGAAGTGTGCAATGACAGTCTCTCCGGTCGTGCCACGCATAACAGGTGTGGAGACGCTGCCGGGCTCGATTCCCTTTGTGTCCGTGCGGACTGCATAGGGTCCGAAGGCTTCTAGTTCGGCCCATATGCGATGAAGCAGGGAGTTATGCGGGACAGAGTCACTGCGCTCGTACATCGATCCGCCCATGGCGCCATTCTCCATCGGGCGCTTCACGATAGCCATTGCCAAGTGGGATTGGCCAACCAGACAAGGTTGTATGACGGGCTAGGCAACCTCCCACCCACGGGAAAACAGCTAAACAGACGGTGGGGCGTCCGGTAGAGGATCGGTTTACGGGCGCCCAATGAAGGACACTTTGTGGCGCTAGAGTTCGGTCCATGATTGTTTGGCTCAACGGCACCCACGGGGCGGGAAAGACGACGACGAGCGCGCTCGTGCAGCAATTGCTGCCCGACGCGCGCGTCCTCGACGCTGAGAAGGTCGGCGAGGTGCTCATGGACGTCAGGCCAGGGCTTCCTGCAACGGACAACTTCCAGCACTGGGAGCCGTCGCGGCCGCTCGTTATCGAAACCGCTCGGCGCGTGCTCGAGTTCACCGGCGGCACACTCGTGATGCCGATGACCGTCTTGGTCGAGAGCTACTGGCGGGAGATCAGCGGTGGCCTTATCGAGTACGGCATACCGATCCGGCATTTCGTGCTCCACGCCGACCAGGCCACGCTCCGCGAGCGGATACAGAACGACAAAGTCCTCGGTCCCTCGACGTTCCGCTTCTCGTACGTGGAGCCCTACGCCGAGGCAGCTCGTACCTGGCTGCACAATGAAGCCGAAGTCATCGACACCACACACATCACAGCGGCCGAAGCCGCGCAGCAGATCGCGGATTCTGTGCTTTGCCGCTGACGGATCTCGCTAACCGCACCAGCGGTGGGGGTCAACGCTATTTTGACTTTCGGCGCAAATTCGACTGGATACCGAGGCGTTCACCGATCTCCTTCAGTTTCACAGCGTTAGGGTGGCCGTCTGCGACTTCATCCAATGCTGTAAGTGCGATGTGCAGCAGCACGACCTGAAGAGCCAAGGCAAAATTTGTGTATCGGAACTTTGAAAGGTCAGCAAACGCCAAACCGTCGTCTTCCATCTCTTCCATGTACGAGTCGATAAGTGAACTGCCAGCATGGGAGAACTCCGAGAGGAGTCGGTAATAGCCGTACATCCATTCCGCGCCGACCAACGACTCACACCGCTGTTGAAAGATTCTGGCTTCGGCGCTTGCATGTTTCGCGAACTCGGCAATTTCCGACTGAAGATAGGCGCCGTCAGCATCGGGCTCGCCAGCGATGACGGCCAGATCCTTAAGAAGGCGGAGTCGCTTGGTGCCTCCATCATGGGCTGCGGCCGCTCCAGAAAACGGCGTAACTGCCATCCACGCTGCTGTAACGGCGCACTCCATGCTCATACGAACCAAAGGCATGGACTGTATAAACATGCCGTTTTCAACTAGAAGTAGTATCGAACGCGTAAGCGCCACCGTGTGCTCCACTTGTGCGTGGATCGACAACCCCCTAAGAAGTGTGTGATCCATCACTTGGATTGTGACCGGGTCCTCGGCGGACACCATAGAAAGCAGCTCGCGAAGTGCCGCCGCAGATTCATCAACCGTTGGCGGCTGGGTTCCAGTTGTCTTCCCCATGGAACCAAAACTACTACGAGGCATTCCCAAGCAAGTCGGGCGGCCGCGTCGCTGTCGGGGAACCGGCACCGCTCAGCAAGCTCGGGTGCCCCGGCAAAGGATCCCCTTGCGGGCTGCGAGGTGTCAAATAGCGCTGCGAAAAGACCGCCATTTATCGCCGCGAATCACAGCCCAGGCCAGCAACTGCGCGGAACCTGTCAACATGCTCCTCGGCACGGTGATCGACCGGCTTACGGGGCAAGCGTTCGCAACCGCGACAGCCGCAGTCCAATCGTGAAACCCGCGCCGGGCCTTGGGTCGACGGTCCAGGCCCGGCCTTCAGGGAGGGGAATTGTTCAAAAAGCCGCCTGGGTGACTGCTCAGTCGACGGGGGAAACTCGGATGAGGTTTCCGTCGGGATCAGCGATCACGAAGGTGCGTCCGAAGACGTCCTCGTGCGGCTCTTCGATGACGGTGACTCCCTTGGCCGTCCAGTCCGCATAGCGGTCGTCTACGGCGGCCTTCGAACCCGACAGCATGAGTCCCACCTCGCTGGCGCGGGGCGACGCCGCCATGACAGTGTCGCCTCGGCCCGACCACAGGGCGAAGAGCACGCCCGGGGCGACCTCGAACGGGACGTAACGGGGTGTGACGGCGACGGGTTCCATCTCGAACAGGTCGCTGTAAAAGGCAGTGGAGCGCGCGACATCCGTGACGTAGATGAGGAACAGGTTCGGTGCTGCCATGGGGATCTCCTTTTGTTGGTGTTTTCTGACTTTTCCATCCTGGCGTCAATACATGACATCTGATGTCCTGTATTGATCAATAATGATGAAATGAAGCCCCAGCGCCTGCTCTCGATGATGTTGCTGCTCCAGACCCGTCACCGCATGACCGCCTCGGACCTGGCTGACGAGCTGGACGTATCCGTGCGGACGGTTCTGCGGGACGTGACGACCCTGGCAGACGCCGACGTGCCGGTGTTCACTGAACGCGGCCGCTACGGCGGCGTAGTTCTGCTGCCCGGGTCACAGCTCGACGTGTCCAAACTCAGCCCGACTGAGATCGACGCCTTGAAACTGCTGGGTCTGGACCCTGGGCAGGCGCGCCAGCTCGGCGTCGACGCACCAACGCGCACCGCCCACCGGAAGCTTGCTTCGCGCCGTCCCGTGGCCGGTCACTCCTTGTTGCCGTTGTCCGAGTTGGTCGTCGTGGATAACATGCCCTGGTTCAGCCCCGAGACACACGGTGTCGGCGTCGCCCATCTCGGCAGAGATCTGCAAGCCGGCCGGCGTTTGCGGATACTCTATCGGAGCAGTGCCCAGCGGGGTGCCTCATGGCGCAAGGTTGACCCGTACGGTCTCCTGGCGAAGGCGGGCCGTTGGTACCTGGTGGCAGATATTAACGGGGCACCGCGGCTGTATTCGCTGGAAAGGGTCCGGAGCTGGGAGGTCTTGCCAGCGGGCCGATGCCTGCGCCAGGGTGAGTCGCTGGCCAGTGTGAGCCGGTACCTGAGCGCATCGGTTGAGAACCGCAGCGGCATCACTGTCGTTGCAACGCTTGCAGTCGACAGGCTCGACCTCGCACGACGGATCCTGGGCTCACGGCTCACCGGCAACAGACCGCTGGATGCTGGCCGGGTCGAGATCACCGTGGTCTACGACCAGGCGGAGGCCGTGCGTCAGCTGCTGCAATTCGGCGCCCACCTCCGTGTCACGAGCCCGCCCGAGGCGCAGTCCGTGATGCGGGACGCTGCCACCGCCACGGCTGCGCTGTACCCAGGCTAAGCAAGGAGGCTGACGATAGCCCGTCCTGCGGTTCAGCACCACTTCTGGGCTTGCGCCAAAGAAAGATCCCGAGCAGGTGGTTGTTCGTGTCCCGCAACCCGTTCCCCTATCGAAAACGGCCTGCGCCGTCGAGCGATCAAATCCACAACCCGAACGCTGCCGACTGCTGAGTGCCCGCTGAAGGATCCTTTACCGGACGCCAGCGCGTCGCAGCCTCTCGGATGCTTGCCGGGTGAGCGCGTGCAAAGCGACAGGCGGGGATTGGAAGAGGCTCTCGCCCCTGGCATTGTGTAGCGCTGGCCAGAGGCTCGCGGCCCAGGCGACCTCACGCTCTTCAGCGGTGAACACTTGCCCTCTTGCCCGTTCATAGCAATCAATGAATTCTTCCGAAGCTTCCAAGGACGCAAGTGTCGGGACGGTAGTGCTGGCGAATGCTCCCGAGGCTGCACCGACAATAGCCGCTGCCGGAAGGGCCACGAGGCTGTCCCAGTCGTGAACCGCCCGGGGGCTGGCACCTTCCCAGCGAAGATTCTGGCTCTCCCAGTCTCCATGGCCGGCAACCAGTGGAAGCGTCGCTCGGGCGAGCCGATCGGAAACGGTGCGGGCAATTGCGTGCACGTGGCCGGGTACGCGGTCCTGGTCCATGGCGTCGACAACTGGATTTAGAGGCCACAAGCTACCGGTCGGGGGATTCCAATGCATCCACGGTGGAGGCGTGCCAAGGCCGGTCGGAGCCTGCAATTCGAGGATTCCTGCCAGGTCCGCCAGGAGTGAAGCCGATCGACCAGCGAAGGCCAAGTCTCCATCGGTGTGCATCCGCCCGCCGGGGCGCCAGGACTCAGCACTGACCACCATCCCGGGGCCGAGCCTGTCCGCGTCTGTCACGGGACGGGCGCACGGGAATCCGGCATCGGCTGCGATCGCCTGAAGTTGAAGGCATCGGCTGATTCTGTCCTTCGAATCTGGCCGGACTTTGACTGCAACGGTTCTCCGCTCGTCGGAATCGAAGCGGAAGAGGTTGGACATTTGGCCGCCGGCGTCGGATCGAAACGCCGTGAGGGTGCCGTGCCCGAGCACGCGAAGACACCACGCCTCAACCTGAACGTGCATTGCAGCCGTCACCATCGTTTGATCCTACAAACAGGAACCCGGATGGGTGGTTCCCACGATGCCCATTCCCTACAGGCCAAGTGCCTTGCCCTTACGAAAGCCGATCCCCTGCGGGACGGTTGATCCTAAGGATGTCGGTATTGCGTGGCGAACGCATTCTGCGTGAGGACGGCGAACATCTCAGTTATGTAGACAGCGACACTCGCGTGTTGTGCAATCAGATCCGTGCCGTCGCCGAGTGCCGCACGAACTGGGTCTAGCGCTGGCGTGGTTGGGTCAGCGGCGGCAGCGCGCAATAGCTCCAGGCGCTGCGGGCCGGAGGTATAGCCGAGTTCGAAGAGCGTCCAGTGAAGCAGGTGCATCAAGGCAGTGTCACGGTCGAAGCCGTCATGCGTGGGCATGGATGCTTTTTCCTCCGCGGTGAGGTCGAACTCGTGGTGAAGCGCCAGACCGAAGTCTGTGAAGAGCAGTCTGCCGTCGCGGATGAGGATGTTCCCTGGGTGCACATCGAAGTGCTGGAATCCGTGCTTGTTCATCCATGCGGTGGCTTCGAGGAGCTGGTCGACCACGTCAAGGAAGACGGCCGCCCCCCTGCCCTCGGCGATACTCGTGCGGACCCAAATGCCCAGCGTCTCGGGCACGTACTCGAGGAAGAGCACCATGCTCTTGGAGGCGTCCTTCATTGCGGCGAGCTTGGTTTGGACCTGAGGCCAGTGTGGTCCCCACTGGCGGGGAGAAGCAGGACCGTCGAACTCTCGAAGGTCTGCCTCGCACTTCACATCAACGACTCGCCAGCCGAGTAGCAGTGGAAAGAAATCGGCAGCTTCCGTATGGACCCACTTGGATGTCAGTTGATGTGCGGCTAGTTCTCGCCCGACCGCGTGGGCAGGGCATCCTATCCCGTAGTGGGAGACAAAGGGGAGATGGAGTCGACTCGTAGTGGCGGTCGGCTCCGCTTCCTCGATGCTCGTCAGCGGGAGCTGCTTCACGAAAACAGTTGTTCCGCCGATGTCGACTGTGTTAGTTGTTCCCCCAATGCCGATGCCAACTGGCACAGCAGTATCAATGAGTGTCCGGATACCCGCATCATCCAGCCCGGCAATCATCGAAGAGATACTTCGGGCTCCATCTATGCGTGCTGTCATGACCACACCCTACGGGCCGGCGGTCGCCGCGCTCCGCCCGTAAGCCGGTCGTTCAGCGGTGCAAGCGCCACCCAAAATTTCCGGATCACGATCGCCGCGTTTCCGGGGCCGGTCGATTCCCGTATGACCCGCCCGCAAAAATGCCCGGTGACGGGGGATAAACGGTACGTTCAAGACCATGACCGGACTGCTGATCGGATATGCGCGCGTATCCACTAACGACCAAGACCTCACCGCCCAGAAAAACGCCCTGGCCGCTCTGGGGGTGTCGCCGGACAAGACCTTCACCGACCAGGGCCTCACCGGCGCCAACCGGGCCCGGCCGGGACTCAGAGAAGCGCTGGCCGCCTGCCGGGCCGGGGACACCCTGGCCGTGACCAAACTCGACCGTCTTGCCCGGTCGCTGCGCGATGCAAAGGACATCGTTGACGCACTCACCCGCCGCGAAGTCAAGCTCAGCATCGGCGGCTCCGTCCACGACCCCACCGATCCCGTAGGCCGGCTCCTCTTCAACGTCCTGGCCATGGTCGCCGAATTCGAAGCCGACCTGATCCGCGCACGGACCCGGGAAGGCATGGCCGTCGCCAAGGCGAAAGGCCGCCTACGAGGGAAACAGCCCAAGCTCTCCAAAAAACAGGAAGCACACCTGGTCTCCGTTCACCGAGCAGGGACACACACGACGGTAGAACTCGCCAAACTCTTCGCGGTAGCGCGCTCAACCGTTTACCGTGCCATCAAACGCGCAGGCGACACCGCCTGACCGCTTAGCGTGAATTTTCCTACCGATCCTCCTCGGACGCCGTATCGCACGGCGCCACCGAGACTTGTGCAGAGGGCTTTGCATATTCGTGCACTCGTCTTCGGAAAATGACAATTTTTGTCAGTTTTCGAAGTCGGCTGCACGAATATGCAAAGCCCTCTGCACAGCATGCCAGGTATTAGCGGTGATTCTCGCCCGTTTGAACCGTGGCACGGGAAGGGAACGTGGGCCCTGCGCATAGGGTCTGATTGCATGGTTCCCCCGTAAGTCGCGGGATTAGATGGAGGGATGTCTGTGGAAGGGCTTAGTGATTACGACGCCGTCTTTGCTGAGGCTGTTTTTACGTTCGTTCAGGTCTGTAGGCAGCGCGGCTGTGCTCCAGAACCGGTCCTCCTCGCTGACCTCGGGAGTATTCCAAGCGTCTATACCGGGGAGGTCGGGCTCGGATGGGCTTTCCGGCTCCAGGAGACCGATGCGTTGCATGCTGTCACCGAAGATGGGGCCCTCTACAGGGCTACCCGGACGTGGAGGCTGCACCGTAAGCCCTCATGGTTGCAGCAGGTATCGGGCAGTTATTTCCTGATCGCCACATCCGAAGTCCAGATCAATAAAACTTCGCAGCTGCGGGCGGACATCATGAACGGTCTTCTGCAATTCCTGGAGGAAGAAGGACGCTGACGCCGCACCCCAGGGGCGGCCCTGCCCACGGGATCTGTGGTTGATGCGCTCTACCCCGGTGTTGCGTCCTCAAACCTCAGCCCCTCAATGGAGGTTTTGCGAATATTCCCTTTGCGGCAACAGCGATCTCGCAAGGGGCAGTAGCCCTTAGAAGTGGGCCTGGCAGTCTTCCGGATGATATGACGAGCCGGGCCTGCGGTGTTAATTACCGCAGGGTCGACGATCTCCTGAACCAGCGGCTCGGCCTTGCCGATCCAGTCCCGGCCTTGGCACCCCACAGAAGAGGCTCCCCGTGAGGTTTAGAGTGCAGACTGCAAAACCTCGTCTCCTGGGATTTCAGGTGCTGCGCCGATGATCCGCTGGTCTGCCTGCTCCAGCGGTCTTCCGCCACTCATAACTGTCTTTCGGCTCGGGTTCTAGAAAGTTCTAGTGACTTCTACAGAAAAGGCGATTGTCTCTTAGAACTTGCTATGTTTGGTGCATGCACCCTGAATTGAACCCGTACAACCCAGGCTCCGGCGCGCAGCCGATGCACCTAGCGGGCAGGGACTCAGAGATTGCAGCGTTTGATCTCCTGATTGTCCGGACAAAAAAGCACCTTCAATCCCGTCCGATGGTCCTATCAGGCTTGCGGGGCGTCGGGAAGACCGTTCTTCTGAGGCGGCTGAAGGGATTGGCCGACCACCATGGATGGATCACCATCAAGTTTGAAGCGCGAAAGGGCGAGAACGCGCAGCAGGAGGCGCGCAAGATCATCGCCGCCGAGTTGCAAAGCGCAGTCCGCCAGCTAGTGCCCCTCATGTCCGCGGGAGATTACATCAGGAAGGCCCTATCAACGGTTACCTCGTTTACGGCAACGGCAGGCGTGAATGATCATGTCAAGTATTTCTGGCCCCAGTCGGACGGATATATCTGGCCCCGGCTGGGCCGAACTTGTAGCCAGGATCGGCGAGTTTCTCTGTTGAAGGCCCTGTGGGATTGGGCTAGTGAGTGGCCTCGATCTGGCTTCCCAAGCGCCACCAGTGGGCGACGTAGACGTTGGCTGTGGAGCTGGCGACACCACGCAAAGCTTAAGCGTACAAAACATCGATCTAGTCACATTCACGCAAGTTTCTACAATCTATTGACTAATGCTGTCATAAACCCATACTTTCATCCTGAAGCACTTGCTTCAATGGGCCTTCCGGCCCACTAGCACTCGCAGGAGGACAGTGTGAATTTGAAGTCAAAGACCGCGAAAAGGATCGGGGCCGTTGGTGTCGCTGCCATGTTGGGGATTGCAGGTCTCGCGGCAGTAGCACCGGCAGCGTCCGCTGCCCCGTGCGGTTACTACAAGACTGGCGACTACGACATGTACAACCATTGCGGGGCAGGGAATGCCTACCTCCAGGTCGACCAGGTCGTCGGCAACTATGGCCAGTGTGTGGGACAGGGCATTACCATCCTTCGCCTCCGGGAGACTACGGCATTTACGAAATTACGAACGCCTACTACCTTCGAGGTTGCTAGTCAGCATCGAATAAACAGATTGTGCGCGTGGCCGGCATCTCTCCTTGGTGTCCGGCCACGTAGCCTGTTAAGAACATAGCGTCCCCTAAAGATTGACAAAATGTTTACTGCGTCAAACCGGAAAAGTCATTACGTATCAATCCAAATCCTGCGTTACGTGACCCGCCTAGGGCCGGTAGCCATCGCTGTGATGGTTCTGGGTATCGCCTTCGCCAGCCTCCGTCTGCTGAATATGGGCATTTACCCCCCTGTGGACTTCTTGGTCTATCGGTATGGTTCGGCTGCTTCCTGGTCCCGGGACATCTATGCCACCAATCTCTTCGGGGAATTCTTGCCGCCGGAGGGTCTGCCCTTCGTCTATACGCCGTTCGCGGCAGGGCTACTAACCCTCACAGGCATGTTTTCGGCACAGACTGCCTTCACGGTGTGGACGATCGGCAGCGTGGCAATCCTCGCGTTCATTATTGGAATTTGCCTGCCACCATCTTTGCCGAGGCGCCTTTGGATCTGGGCGGGTCTTCTCGTTCTCGCCTGTTGCACGACGATAATCGCCCAACACCTAGTGTGGGGCCAAATCAATCTACTCCTCGCTGGACTCTGTCTTGCCGATTTCTTCCGGAACACGGATGGTCGCTGGTCGCGCTATGTCCCGAAAGGAATTCTGATCGGGGTTGCCGCCGGCATCAAGCTGACCCCCGCGATCTTCATCCCATACCTTTTGATAACGAGACAATGGCGGATGGCCTTCTGTGCGATTGCAGGTTTTGCTGGGACGGTCGCGGTAGGGGCAATCCTATTTCCCGCTATGTCCGTCACCTACTGGTTCGCCAGCGTGTGGGAGCTTAGCTCGAAAGTGGATCTAGGCACGCAGTTTGCCAGTGCCGGAAACAACTCCATTCAAGGTGCGGCTGCAGCGCTCGGGGAATGGACAATGACACCGTCGAAAGCCCTGGTTGTCGTCGTTGCCATAATTTGTCTGCTGCTGGCCGCCGCGATCTTCCGTTCCGGCCACACGTTGGCAGCAGTGCTGGCTGTTGGCCTCACTGCCACTCTTGTCTCCCCAGTGAGCTGGCTGCACCACTGGGTCTATCTGATCCCCGCCCTCATCGTGCTTTGGTTCCTCGGACAGACGAAAACACACATTTTCGTGTTCGTTGCCGCTCTCGCACTAGTCATACAAGGAACGGATGTAGGCGAGTCTATTTTGCAATCCGGCCCATCCTGGCTCACCCCGCTGGGAATACTTCTCCGCGAGTCCCTGCTCTTCGCATCGGCTACAACAATTGCAATGTTCTTCGCGCTGTGCCGCGCTGCTCCACGCCCAGCGATGTCCCCGGCACCGCAACCTCTGGAATCTGCCCACCGATAGTCGAAGGATCCGCTGAGGCAATGAAACTCCGGCTGTTCGAGTGAGTCCGCCCCATGGCGCCAGGACGAACGGCTGGTAGAACTCCCCTCAGCCCTCAGGGCTGGTTGGCTGCCTTCTGGGCGATGGTATGGGCGAGTCGGTAGGAGTCTGTGCCGGTCTCGATGATGGCACCGTTGAAAGTCAGGCGGTCCACGATCGCGGCACAAAGCCGCGGGTCGGTGAACGTCTTGGTCCAGCCGGAAAAGGACTCATTTGAGGCGATGGCGATGGAGTTCTTTTCTTCGCGTTCGGTGAGGACCTGGAAGAGCAGTTCGGCGCCGCGGCGATCCAGTTCCATATAGCCGAGTTCGTCAATACAGAGCAAATCCACGCGGCCGTAGCGGGCTATGGTCTTGGCGAGGACCTTCTCGTCGGCGGCTTCAACCAGTTCGTTCACTAATCGGGTGGCCAGAGTGTACTTGACCCGGTAGCCCTTCTCAGCGGCCGCGGTGCCGAGTCCAATGAGCAGGTGGGATTTTCCGGTTCCAGAGTCCCCTATCAGACAAAGAGGTGAGCCCTTACGGATCCAGTCCCCGCTCGCAAGGGTATAGATGGTGGCGGAGTTGACGTTCGGGTTGGCTTCGAAATCGAAGTCCCCGAGCCATTTGTCCCGCGGGAATCCGGCTGCCTTGACCCGCCGGATGGAGGAGCGCCGGTCCCGGTCGTCACACTCCGCCAGCAATAGTTCGGCTAGGAAGCCTTGGTATGAGAGTTGTTCCTTCCCTGCAACTGCTAGGGCCTCATCCAGGACTGCCCGGATGGTGGGAAGTCGCAGCCGACGGCAGGCCTGGTCCACCGCCGCGACTGCGGCCTGTTCGGTAAGGCCGCGTCGCCGGCGCAGGGTCGGGGTGATGGTGGCTGCCGGCGCGGTGGGACTCATGAGATATTCTCCTTCGACGCGGTTCCTGGCTCGACAGGGTGTTCGGTACGTTTGGCCAACAACTCGTCATAGGTGCTCATCGATGGCAACGGACGGGCGTCCGCCGGGAGACCTGCAATAACCGCAGCGGGGTCCATGAGCCGGCGCTGAGTAAGGCTGACAACCCGTTGCACATTCACTTCCTCTTGAGCACGACGATGACGGTCGAAACTGGCCCCACCCAACGGAACTCTTGCTGCGTGTCTGCGAGCTTCGACAGCGACGACGTCGGCACTCACGGCACCTACCTGCAGGGCCGCAGTAATACCTGCCTGAATGTCTCCAGCGTCCATTGAGCGGTGCAGGAGCAGCACATCGATCAGTTCCCGGGTCCCGTCCGCGTCGCCATTGACCCTTCGCGAGGCAGCCCAGAAAGCCTCATGGGCGGAGGTGAACGTACCGGAGGCCCGCGCTAGCGCCAGAGCAGTGGATCCGGGCAACGCGCCAGGCTTTGTCCTGAGGACCTCAAGGTAGTGATCGAGTTGGACCGATTGTCCGCGTTTAGCGGCCACTCGCTGATGCCTGGCTGCTACGGCCCGGCCATCAAAAACCACCACTTCGGACGCCCGCAATGAGACCCGGACCTTCCGGCCGATGAGCCGCGCAGGGACCGAATACTTCACCATCCGCACAGTGACCATCGAGGACCTATCAACCCGCGGGTTCAACACGAGGCCTGGATCAAATGTCTCCGTCGGCAACGCGGCCAGGAACGGTCGTTCGGCTTCGAAGTCCTGGCCGATGGTGCGGAGCCTGTCGCTGATCCGTCGATGTTCGTCCGCCTCCTCCCAGACCCGGATGCAGTCATTCAGCTCATCTAGGCACTCCACGGCAGGCATCGGGGAGAGTCTATTGCGCCTGAACCAGCCGACCTCTCCTTCAACGCCGCCCTTCTCGTGAGCCCCCGCGATGCCCGGCTGGCAGTAGAAACTATCGAAGCCATAATGAGATTTGAATAGCACCCATCGGTCATTCTCAACCCTTTGCCGGCCTTGGCCGAAGAGCACAGCAGTGACGGCGCTGGTGAGGTTGTCGTAGCGGATGTGTTTAACCGGGACGCCTCCGATTTCGTTGAACGCTTCGATGTGTCCTTCTAGGAAGGCCTCCTGCGCCTGTGTCGGGTAAATTCGGTGGATTGCCTTGCCAGAACGCGACAACCGGAAAACGAACATGTGGCACTTCGTCTTCACACCGTTCAGGACTACCCAGACTTCACCGAAGTCCACCTCCGCTTCCGCGCCTGGAGCATGCTCCTGGGGAACAAAAGCCTCTACCCGGCGGCCTGCCTCCACGTCTATCTGGGCACGACGCACCCTCACATAATCCCGCACGGTCGAATAGGACAGCTCCTCCGCTCGGTGCTCCTCGGCGAGACGGGCGAGAATACGTCGGGCGGTATGGCGCTGCTTCCGCGGGGCCGTCGTGTCCTCGACCAACATGGCATCGATTGCCGTCTTGAACGGATCCAGCCGCCAAGACACCCCTCGCCTTGGTTTGCGCTCCGGAGGCGCAGCCGATTCCAGGGCTTGCCTCACCGTTCTTCGGTGGACCCCGTGCCGGGCCGCAAGCGCACGAACCGACAGACCGTCAACTCGCGCGTCCCTTCGAATCTGTGCGAACAACTCCACTCTCGACTCCATCCAGACCAGCCTTCCGTTGGATCCATGCATTGATGAATCCAACGTTGAAGGTGGGGCCACCTATAACCGTCACAAGCTGCCCGGCGAGTCACGAAGTGGGGCCAAAAATAACCGTCCTACCGGGCCATCCAAACCTGTCACAGTCACGTGAAGGGGATTTCGCTTGGCGTGACCATGGACCCGACGAGGTCATCCACTGGCCATCTGGAGATTGACCTGAAGGATCTGATCGAGGACCTGGGGACCGCGCTGAAGAAGCAGCGAAGCGGATTTGCGGTCTTCATTGACGAAATGCAGGACTTGGACGACGAACTGCTTGGCGCCCTCATCGCGGTCCAGCACCATGCCAACCAGGAACAGCTGCCCTTCTTCGTCATCGGCGCGGGCCTTCCGAACCTGCCCGGGCGTCTTGCCGAGATCCGCAGCTACGCCGAGCGGGCGTTCGACTACAGAATCATTGGAAAGCTCAACCTGGAGGCAGCGCGGGAGGCTTTCGCGCAACCGGCTAAATCCGTGGGGCAAAGCTACTCCAATGAAGCCCTCGACATGCTCGTCGAGGCTTCCGGCATGTATCCGTATTTCGTGCAGGAATTCGGCAGCGCTATGTGGGAATCGGCGCTCGGGAGCCCCTTCTCCAAGGATGATGCCGAAGCGGCGATCACCTTGGGGCGAGAAAAGCTGGACGCGGGCTTCTTCGTCGCCAGATGGCAGCGGGCAACCAAGGTCGAACGTCGCTTTCTTCAGGCAATGGCCCAGGATGGAGAAGGGCCCTCAAGTACCGGCGACATTGCTGCCAAGCTGGGAAAAAAGCCGACAGCGCTGGGGCCAGCTCGAGCGACACTGATCGAGAAGGGTCTCATCTACTCCCCGGAGTATGGACACGTGGCATTCACGGTCCCTGGGATGGCAGGCTTCATTTCGCGACAGGAACTGCAGTCCTAAAGCAGACCTCCGCTCTTGGCTGAGGCTCTGCGGTCAACGAAGTCCAGTGTGCCCATCAGAATGCGCTCGGGGCCTTGCAAATTACGCTGGCCAGCCAGCGCAGAAGCCGCGGAACGCTTTTCAGGCTACCGATGGCGACGCCAATCAGGACGCCGCGGCCGACATCTGTACCCGAAAACTGAACAAGGAATGAGATAACGGAATCTACAGTCATGGGCGAAGTCTAAAAGCAGCCTCTGACAATCAGCCGGACGCCGCCGGCCCCGCAGCCCTCAGGGCCGTCGCCTTCTACGACGGTCCCGAACGTCAGGGAGCCTTGCCGCCCGCATGCGCGCGGCCGGCGCACACGGAAGGCATCGAGGCCTACACAGTTTGCGGAGGCCCAGCAAAAGAACGCCCATCGCCCAGCTGCCGCCAGCAGCGGCAAGACGAGTGAACAAGGCTAGTTAAGACCACCTAACCGCAGAATACCCAGCTTCAAACATCGACACCTGACGTCATGCAGACTTGAACCGCGAGGCCACTGAATTACGCATCCTCGCCACGTCAAGGTCGCCGGCCGTGTGCTCCACAAGCACTTTGGCTAATCGTTTCGGCCAGAGCACGTGAACACCACGAGTCGAGAAGGTGCCCCCAATCAGGGGCCAATCTGCTTCGATGAAGCACAGCACCCCAGTGACCGGAACATTCCCGACAAGATCGCGCACGAGGTCGACCTGTTTGAGCACCCCATCTACCAGTGACGTGCAATCACGCCGGCCAACGAGAAGCTTCTCGACGCGGGGCCGGAGGATGCCACCCTCGATCTTCATCTCCGGCCGTCCCTTGTACCGCTTGGCATCGATCACCCAGATTCCACCCGGAGTGATGGCGATGTGGTCGATGTTGGCCTTCGAGCCCGGGATGCGTCGGTCGTGGAGGACAGCCATGTCATCCGCGGCCAGGGCATTTAGCCGAGCGCCGAGGCGTTCCTCACCGATCGCGCCTCGATCCCACGACTTCGTATGCGGCCGCTCGTCAGAGAGGGCGACTGCGAGGCCACCGAATCGACCCCACTTCTCACGGAGCTTTTCCTCGTCTTTCGCCTTGCGGCGCTCATATTCGCGTCGGGCGGAAGACCCGGCTACTCCGGACTCAGCGGACAACGAATCATCAGAAAGCGGTTCCAGATCGGGGGACATGGTTTCCGTAGCCTCGGTGGCACACTCCAAGCAGCGGATGGTCTTCGTCTCGCTCTCATAGATAGCTTCTGTCCCGGCCGGAAGAGAGGCACCGCACACCCTGCACACTCCGGCGTACCGGACCCTCATCTGCTTCATGAGGATGCACTTTGGAACATGGGCACGGACCCAGTCTGCTTGTAGATCACGGCGGTTAGGCCGCGCATGCGCTTTGCCATGGCTCAATCCTCACCCAGGGCAGGAACTTTTTCGGGGGTGCCGCCCTTAGCGGTACCCAAAGACCTCACGAACTGTCTCAGCACAGGATGATTCATTGGGGCAGGGGCGCCAGTTGAGGTCATGTTGTCGGCAACAACGTTCATAGAGCAGCTTCCTAGTCGTTCCGAACGGGATCCTGCTTGAATCGTGTTAGCTCGGATCGCCATCCTGCTACTGATGCGGCGTCGCGCGGGCCCTTCTCGTACTGAATAAGTCGTGTCGCAAGCTGATCGATCCATGAATTGAAGCGTGAGATGATTCGCACCCGCATCTGTCGGTCGGCGAGGCTTCCCTTGCCCTGCTGTTCGTGGTTCCAGTTCATTTTGCCCGCGGCATAGAGGACTGCTCCCTTGTAATGCTCATCGCCCAACCACTCCAGCAGCCAGGGCTCAGCACTGGCTTCAAAAGCATCAATGGCGATCTTGAGTTCTGCGATGCGCTCCACTACGGCGTCGCCTGCGGCAAAGTCGCTCTCGTGCAGGGCGAGCGGTCGGAGCACATCTCGAAGCCGCTGCATATTTGCTGTGTCAGTCATCGTTCTAGTCCTCGATCTCACTATCCGCAGGGAGCACAGCAGCAGCAATTTTCTCCGCGATAGTTTCGATGTCGTCGCGGGCGGTCTCGAACCCGGCAAGGTCGGGAAGGATGCCGCTGTACTCCGCCACTTCTTTGAAGGTGGTTCCGTGCAGCACAGGGATCAGGGTGTTCTTGTGCAAAAGTGCGCCGAGCTCTCGCTCGGTCCAAAAACGACCTACCAGGTAGGCCGGCGTCAGGAGAACTAGCCCCGCTCGCGCCTTCCGCAGTCCCTGATCCATCTGCAATGCCTGGCTCTTGCCAGGAACGATCGCGATTTCATCGAACCAGACGCGCACTTTGAACGCCTCAAGAGCGTCGCGCAAGGCCTCTGCGGTCTGCGCCCCATCAATGCGGGCGTAGCTAAGAAACACATCCCACTCTCGTTCGTCTCGCGGGACGAGCGAGTGTTGGACCCGATCCGCTAGCACCTGCTCCGCAGGCGTGTATCGAGGCCCACTGTCGCCGGACCGCAGTTGCCTCTGCAGGTCCGCGATGACACGAGAGTTGCGAATGTTCACACGGCGCACCTCTTGGTTATGAGCGTCAATCCTCCCGTTGAACTGGTTCACGACCTGCTGGTTATGGGACCGGACTTTGCGGTTGTAGTCGTCTACGGCCCGTTGGTTCTTCCTATTGATCTCGTCAACCTGTCGCTTCACCTGTGCTTCGGCTTTCCGTTGGGCAGCCTGCAAATCACGTCTAAACTTGTTGGCATCGAACGTTGCCACTGAGGTTCCTCCTTCGAAGGCATCACGGTTCTCCTTATCAGGGCACAGTTTGCCATGCACCTCAGACAAAAAGGCTCCCGGGCAGGGACATCCGCCTTTCCGTGCCCGTTAGCCGATCCCCAATCGGGCGCCAAGCCGTCCGCAGCACCACAGGCTTACGGACAAGCAGTCGCTTCTGTGAATCGTGAGAACATCATTGAGTGACCGACAGTACTTCGCTTGAACTGCCGCCCCTCTACGAGTCCCTGACCTGGCTTACCCCGCTCTCCGAGGAACGCGCCGCACACCTTGTGGCGTTCTTGTCCGACCCGGCGCCGGCTGAGGTTCTGGACATGGGGTGCGGATGGGGTGAACTACTACTTCGGGTTTTGACGTCGGCCCCGCAGGCACGGGGACGCGGAGTGGACAGTGCTTCCGCGTCCATCGACCGAGCGAGGCAACAAGCATTGACTCGTGGGCTGCTCGACAGAGCGACGTTTGATTCGATGCCTGGGCTAGAAGCCCAGGGTCGCCCCGCAGACGCTGTCATCTGTATCGGCGCGAGCCAGATCTGGGGGCCGCCGGTAGAGGACGCGCAGCCGCTCGACTACGCCGCAGCCCTGCGCGCCCTTCGAGCTCTGGTGCTTCCCGGCGGCCGACTCGTCTACGGCGAGGCGATCTGGTCAGCAACACCTCATCCGGCTGCCACCGCCCCTCTGGCTGGACGTGATGACGAGTACCTAACAGAAGATGCGTTACGCGAGCAGATCCGCGCCGCTGGTTTCGAGGTGGTGGACGACGACCAGGCAAGCGTTCAGGAGTGGGACGTCTTCGAGGCCGGGTATCGCGATAGGTTTACCCGTTGGCTAGAAGCACATGATGCCGACCATCCCGCCGCAGAGCAGGTCCGTCGGCAATATGAGGAACAGCGCGCTGCATATGAAGAGGGCTACCGAGGCGTACTCGGGATGGCGTATTTCTGCCTAAGGGGTAGGAGTCCACTGCGACTCACCGTCATGTGACGCACAGACATGCTGGCGTTCCACCAGGGGATCCCCTTCCGGGCTACCCCATGCGCCAAATAGCGCTGTGAAAACGCCGCCATTTACTGCTGAAAGTCACAGTGACCAGTCATGTGGGGCCGTTCTCTTTTCTCAAAACTCGATACTGCCGCCTAGCTCGACTTCACAGTTTTGAGAACTATTTGTGAGAACCAGGGCAGATGGGTGGCGACGGTCGCCGAAAGGGTGTTTTCCCGCGGAACGGCGCCGGTGTGCTGCAGTGAGATGCAGGCAACAACGTTCTCGAATCTACCTGTTCTTGAAATCCTTCGTTTCCGAGAATGGCAATGCTCCTTTTGATCCATTTACCGATCCTACGTAACCAGTTAGCCCGTCCACCCGCCCGCCGGGGAGCGGCTCTCTTACGCCCGTCCAAAGCTCAAGCTGGTACGTCCTCACCAAGACAGGCTTTGAGCAGTACGGACGAAGCACTCTGGCGTGCAGGGGAGTTCCTGCGTCTGGACGGCACCAGGAACCATCGCGGGCACTGGTCTCGGACATTAAGAAAAGGACCACGAGTGGACTAGAACCGAACACCTGGTAGAGGTTCGAACAACTCCGCGTAGGATCCGGCGATGATCGGTGCGAACCGATCCCCGCACACCACGCTTACTGGGGACTTCCGGGCTGCTTGATGACTCCCTTGGCGACGGGTTTCGGAGGACGCCAGTCAACTCCGGTGCGTCGCCAGTAACGGTCAAAGTCCGCTTCAATCTCGGACTTGAGTTCGTCCAGTTGGGTGTAGACCATTTGCTCGGCCTTGGTAAGACCCGGCCCCTTCATCTGCTCTTTGAAAAGGTCGAGCTTCTCCTGTATTCGACGCAGGCTGATACCGGCGGCACTGGTAAAGCCTTTCCGCTGCATGTCGTCATCGCGATCCCGAAACGTCTGTTGAGCGGCACCCTGTATGAACCGGCCAGCCTGCCGGATGCGGTCGTTCACTCCCGGCACCCTCCTCCAGTTCGTGTGGTCAAGTGGAATCCAGAATAGGCCAAAGTGTCAGCGAGTACGAGGTTCCGAGGTCTGCCGTTCAAAGGCTGAAGCCCAGACGGTGGTCACCAATCCAGGCTCGCCCCCCTGCCCTGTGAAGAACCGCCTGCGGGCCTGTTCTAGGACTTCGCCACCCGGGGGACTCGGGCAGACGCGTCATCTGCCAGCAACTGTTCGCCGTGTGATGAATATCTGCTCCCAGTGGCTGCTGACCAGCGAGAATGAGAGATGTGGCATCAAAGGTGCCACTGCTGGGACGAGGGGGATGCTATAGCGCCGCGACATAACTGGTGGCACACGATGAAGGAGGCACGCCGGCAGGCGTGTGTCGCCGTTGACTTCTATAACAGGCCGGGTGAGCGCCAGAGCCTCGCGGATTTTGTAGTGCATATGCACCTGGCATGGCAGAACCTCGTGCACGCTCACTTGATTAGGAAGAAGACCAACATCTACTTCCGTGTGAAGAAGGACAGCCGCCTCTACAAGCGAGACAAGTATGGGCAAAAGCAGTCCTGGGACCTCCAAACCTGCCTCGACACGGTCTACGCGCCCGAAGATCCCATCAGGGTAAACATCGAATTTTTCATCAACTTTCGCAATTCCGTGGAACACAGGTATGACCGGAGTCTGGTACTCGCCACCGCAGCCCTCGCTCATGCATATGTCATCAACTTCGAGGCCGAGTTAACCCGATTGTTCGGGTCGGAGGAAAGCCTCGCGGAGGAACTCCGCTTTCCCGTCTGTTAGCGGCCATGAAAAACTGCCCATAGGCGGCCACGGAACTGCCCACTGACGGCCACGAAAACTGCCCGCCGGTGGCCATGAGATCTGCCCACTTCTTTTAGTTAGCCCTGCTGCTTAAGCGGCAGGAGCCTCTCCCCGGGGTTTGATGACGGTGTCTAGACGCACCAAAGTCGCTCGGGAAGAGGCCCTAATGAAGTTTGACGGAGAAATCATGGAAATACTTGCTGCGTATGACCTGACCGGATCGTTGCGTGCGGCCGCGGAGCTCACCGGCTGCTCGCACCACACGGTCGCCCGGCACGTCGCTGCCCGGGACGCGGGCCAACCGATCGCCGAGCCGGTCTACCGGGGCCGGGTCACCGATGCGTTCCTGCCCAAGATCGAAGAGTGGATCGAGGCCTCCAAGGGCAAGATCCGCGCCGACAAGGCCCACGAGAAACTCCAGGCCCTCGGCTACAGGGGTTCGGAACGCTCGACCCGCCGGGCAGTCGCGCAGGTCCGCGCGGCCTGGCGGCTGGGCCATGTCCGGGTGCACCGCCCCTGGGTGACCGAGCCTGGGCAGTGGATCCAATACGATTTCGGCGACGGTCCCCTGATCGAGGGGAAGAAGACCGTGCTGTTCGTGGCGTGGCTGGCCTGGTCGAGGTTCCGGGTCGTGATCGCCCTGCGGGATCGGACGGCGCCGAGTGTGTTCGCGGCGCTGGACCGCACGTTCCGTGTCATGGGCGGCGCCCCGACCTACGTCCTGACGGATAACGAGAAGACGGTCACCGTTTCCCATGTCGCCGGGGTCCCGGTCCGTAACCAGCAGACGGTCGACTTCGCCCGCCATTACGGTGTCACGGTGCTGACCTGCCAGCCGGCGGATCCCGCGTCCAAGGGCGGGGTGGAGGCCTCGGTGAAGATCGCCAAAGCCGACATCGTGCCCAAGGACACCAACCTGCGCGCCGATTATGCTTCCTTCGCCGAGATCGAAGCGGCCTGCCAGGCGTTCATGGACGAGGTCAACAACCGTGAGCACCGTGCGACCCGACGCAAACCCGCCGCGATGCTGGCCGAGGAAGCGCCACGGTTGCACCGCATCCCGGACACCGCGCACACGGTCGCGTTCGGCCTCTCCCGCAGCGTCCCGGAGAACACACCGATGGTCACGTTCGAGAACGGCCAATACTCCGTCCCGGCCTATCTGCTCGGCGCGAAGGTGTTCGTCCGATCCCACGGCGCCGGAGGCGACGAGCAGGTCATCGTGGTCCACCACGGCAGCAAGGGCCCGGTGGAAGTCGCCCGGCACCCGCGCGCCCGGCCCGGCAGCCCGGCGATCAACGACGCGCACTTCCCGGACCACCGGCCCAGGATCCCGGGCGATTACACGGCGAAAGCCAGGACGGCCGCGGAGGTCGAGTTCCTCGCGATCGGGGACGGCGCCCGGACCTGGCTGCTCGAAGCCGCCGCGGCGGGCACGGCCCGGATGAACGTGAAGATGGCCGAAGCGGTCGCCCTGGCCAAGATCGCAGGCCAGGCAGACGTCGACCACGCACTGGGAACCGCGGCCATCCATGGCCGCTTCGCGAACAAGGACCTCGCCTCGATCCTCAACGCCGCCCTGACCCGCACCACCACCCATGCCGCCGGGGAAACCCGGTCCCTCACCCAAGGCACGGCCGGGTGGGCCGCTATCGGCCGCCCACCCGCAACCGGCGGCGCCGCCGGCGTTCTGGAGGAGAGCGCATGAGCCCCGTCCCGGACACCGCACCCGCGCTGGCGCCGGAGCTGGAGGCGCTGATGCGGCAGCTGAAGATGCCCCATGCGAGGGCTCTGGCCCCGGAACTGATCGCGACCGCCCGCGCCCAGCGCTGGGAACCGGCCGAGGTCATCAAAGCCCTCTTCACCGAGGAAACCGCCGGACGGGCCCGGTCCATGCTCGCCACCCGGCGCAAAGCCGCGGGCTTCCCGACCGGGAAAACCTTCGACACCTGGGACCCCGCCGCCTCCTCGATCCCCGCCCCGACACAGCAGGCACTGCGGACGCTGGAATGGATCGGACGCAAGGAGAACGTCGTGATCTGCGGCCCCTCCGGCACAGGCAAGACATTCTTCCTCGAGGCCCTCGGGCAGCAGGCCGTCGAGGCCGGGATGCGGGTCGCATGGTTCCGCCTCGAGGACCTCGGTGCCCTTATGCGCGCCCACCGCTCCGATGACAGCGTCACCAAAGTCGTCGCCCGGATCCTGCGCGCAGATTTAGTGGTGGTCGATGACATAGGACTTTTGCCGGTGGGCACCGACGCGGCCGAGGGCCTCTACCGCCTCGTCGACGCCGCCTACGAGAAGCGCTCCATCGCGGTGTCCTCAAACTTGCATCCCGCCGGCTTTGACGAGCTCATGCCCAAAACCCTCGCCACGGCAACCGTGGACCGGCTGCTGCACCACGCCCACCTCTGCCAGACCTCAGGGGATTCAATCCGCCTCAGCCAGGCCCTGGCCGGAAAAGGAGTCACACCAATGAACTAAAACCACAACCCAACATGGCCAACGCCACCAAACACCTGGTGGGCAGATCTGGTGGCCATGAATGGGCAGTTTTCATGGCCACCAGCGGGCATTTCTGCTGGCCGTCCATGGGCACAAACTATTGGCCATTGACACCCGTCTTTGTTCAGTCGCTCTCACCGGAAGGAATGGACGCTCAGCGGGCGCTCCGGAAGGGGCTGCCACTCGAGGCAATGACCTACATCTCAGAGTTTGAAGCTCGCCTTCCCGATAACGTGCGTGATGACCCGCGCTACGAATACAGGATCCAGCTGCAACCGATCATCGGACCAAAGTCCGAGGCGGACCTCGCATTCAAGTTCATCAATGCCAAGGACCTTTCACCGGAAGAACTTGAAGAGAAACACTCAGAGGGACGACAGGGCAAAATCCTCATCATCGAAAAGCTCAAAGCCAGCGGCTTTGCCGACGAGATGCTGCCGAAAAATGCAGCTGCCGCGATCGAAGAACAGACCAAGTTCAGGTTTTCAGTCAACGACTTCACGAAGATGCGCCATAGGGACGGTGTCGGACCAAAGAAGGGCCAGGGTCCAGCGGCAGAATACGCCGATGGTTCACGGTGCATCTACAGCAAGGCACACAACAGCCACGTCTACACGCAGGCCTACATTGCCGCGATGATCCAGGAACTCCGCGACCCTGCCCGGCACGAAGCCGCCTTGGGAAGGGCTCCTGAGGTACCCGGTTCCCCGCCTAATCCGAAGCAACATCCCTTAGCGAAGCAGAAAAAGTAGCTGCGACAAGCTTCGCCAGCGACTTCGTCGGCGCACTCCTCTGCACTAATGTCACTTCGGCCCGGTACTCCGTCGCCCAGTGGCTTAGTGCAGAGGACTCCTGACATTCAGTGCAGACGACTTCTGAAACTGACAGATTTCGGGGACGTTCTCAATCGTGAGCTGAAAGTGCCGGCCCTTCGGGAGAAGATTCTTGATAACAGTTCTCAAAATCGCCTCGCTACTGCCGCCCCAAAAATCCACCGAACTGCGCATGCCGCTTAAGAGTGGTCCGGATCGCGTCCTTGATGCTTGAGGGCATGGTGTTCGCCGGGGAATAGGCTTTCAGCTCGACGATGACCGAATCTTGCTGGCTGTTCGGTCGCTGTATAAAGACGTCTGCACGAACCTTGCTATGCGCGGAAGCCACATCCTGTTCATGTTTGGCTTCATAGCCAAGTTCGCGAAACACCTGGGCGATCCTCTTACCCAGCGAGGTGGGACTCGTTGTAACAGTGAGGTACCAGTCTTTGGCCTCGTCCGCCCTCTTCGACGTCTCCCTTTCCCGCATTCTTCCGTACACAGAAGGGTCCCACGATTCGCCTACGACAGAGGCAAAGTGCGATTTTCCAAAGCGATCCAAATATGACTGGTGGAGCTTGACATCATCATTCTCCAGGTCCTTGCAGAGTCTGTGCAGGTCAGCTGCAGCGATGGGAACCAACCTCACATCGAAGTACAGCCGTGCCCGGTTCAGTTCGGAAAGGGGCAGGGTCCGCTTGTCCTGTTCGTTGAGTTCCCGATAGAAGGCGTTCCAATCAAGTTTGTAGCCCTCACGCGGATTGCTAAAGCTGTTTATCAGCGCAATCCGGTTACCGTCGGTGACCGGCCACAGCATGATCACTTGGTATTTGGAGAGATCCTGAAGTCCGGAGACCGAGCTCATCAGCAGCTCGGCCACGCCTTCGATGCACTGCCCGATTGTCTCGACCTCGTCTGCGACGTTGTCAATATCGCTGCGCAGCACTTCGAAGTCAGCCAGGGGCTGCTCCGCGTTGTGGAATTCGAATGTCTCTTCAACAATTCGAGGCCACTCATCACGTTGTGGACCTTCCAGTTGGAAGTCTCCGCTGAGAAGGATTCTGGTGTTTCGGCTTGTGGCCCCGGCCAGCTCAGACTGAAACTCTTGGCTTGTCGTCAGCCAAACAAACAGCACTGGGTCCGTGCGCAGTTCGCCTCGATCCAAAAGGCTGAGCCGCTCGACGAATTGTGTCGGGACTTCCGAGCGTGACGCTACGTTTTCTTCGTACTGATCAATGACTGCAACGATGAGGCTCGGCTGATCCCTCCTGCCCTTGGCTGCCCTGATTTCTTCCATCAAAGTCGACTCTGACGAAATGGCCGCCCGGGTTAGCTCTATCACCTTGATCTGGGGAAGGTGGGTTTGGAGTTCGCGGGCCGCTGAGCTCTTCCCCGATCCACTAGGCCCATAAATGGGAAGGAATTTGATTCCTCCGGACATCTGCATGCTCTTGAGGCCCCTTTGAACCAAATCAATAAGGTGAGGGTTGGGCTCAAGGCGGCCACGAAAAGCAGGATCCAGGTCTTCGTAGCGGGAGGGGAGGCGCATAGTCATCAGGTCAGTCTAAGGAACTCGGCGCTAGCGCACACACGCTCTAGTTGTGAAGTGGGACAGCATCCGGAGCGCAAAATCATTGCAGAAGCCTCCGGTCAGTTCGGATGGTAAGAATGTGACATGCTCATCGCGGCGAAGGACCGGTACTTTCAATGAACCTTGAGATTGCCGGCTTGGTCGTCGCCATCGCCACCTTCGTCCTCGGGACCACAGTCTCGATCGTTATTTACAAGCTTGGTAAGGGACTGGATTCCGCTCCCGGATGCGTAGGTGGGATGAGCTTCGCAGCGCCACTAGACAGCTCTTGGCTGATGACCAGGCACCCGAGGTAGTACTCATCAACGCTAAACGTTATGAGCGGGAGTACAACGGCGGGAACAATACAAACCGCCACGGCGATCTCCAGAGGCGAGCGGAGCTATTCGACGTGCGGCACAACGGCATCGAGTTCGTCACCGGCGTCGAGGAAACCTGGCTCGACTCAAATGGAGGGCGAACTCGCCGCGACACCGGAAACCGCGGACCAAATGCTTTCCTGGTGGGCTTCGTTCCGTTCGAGTACGTCGAACACATCAACCCTGATGGCGACGAATACAAGGGCGCCCCAATCTTCTACGTGCGCTTCAATGGGCCGGGCAAATCACCGTACCGGCTATTCACGTTCCACGAGACTGCCTCGACACCGATCAGGCCAAACGGAAGGCCTTATCACCGTCACATCATGGAACTCGGGGACTTGCGCCTCGGCAGGTTCCGGGCTTGGCTGCGATTCTGGATCAACAGGCCCAAGTCATACTGGCTGAATCGGCAGATCAAACGAATGCATCGCGACCGGCTCCAGGGGTAAGGCTCCCTCCTATCGGGCTCGGATAAAACTTCTCGATGCGCTTCCCCGGCCGTCGGCTATGCCGACGACAAGGCAAGGCCCGTGAATGGAAGACTTTCCACCAAGCGGACTGTTCCACTTCCTTGGTTCTATAGGAGTCCGATCGCGTGTAGTGGACTGTGGCACAAGCTGGATCGCTTGCTTGGTGGACGACGGGTTCTCTCCGTGTGTCGGTCAGGTGTTCTTCGTCCTGGCGGCCATGATTCGCACCGTCCCGTTAGTGGGATCGCCTGAGTGTCCGGAGGGTTAGGCGCCTCTTCCTCACAATGTCGTCAGGGGCTGGTGTAAACGTTGTTTATTGCCGTCGGACCTTAATGTCGGGGTGGTTCTTCTCGACCCAGTCGGCCATCCGGTTGCCCGCAGCGTTATGAACTTCAGCGAGGCTTCCCGAACCCTGATGTACTCGTCCTTCGTGGTCGGGACGCCGGGGCGCTTGAAGTTCTCGTCCTCCTCTAGGAAGAAGTCGATCTTTCCCGCCGGCGTCACGAGGTCCTGGAGGTGGAAGAACTCCACGAACTGCTTGAACGTGCAGAAGAGTTTGAAGAAGTCCGCGTAGTTAGTGGTGACATCGGCGAGGGGACTGCCTGGCTCTTCAGCGTAGTGGCGCCGGATACATTCCAGAGTTAGGTCCATCCGGTCCGCGATCCGTAGTCGCATTCCCCTGGCGGAGTTTAGGGTGGGCCGGTGTATTTTCCTGACGGGCCAGATCATGGCACTGCCGATCGTGTACGGCGGGTTGAAATAGCGGCGCTTCTGCTCCTCGCTCAACTCGGCCTTAGCCTCGACCAAGTTCCTCGGCTTCCCCCACCTGGTGTAGGAGTTCGTGATGGCGTCACTGCCGAACGTGAACCTTTTGTCGGGGGTCTGCTCGAACATTAGGTAGTTTTTACGACGCTCCTTTGGCTCTGCCGGGACCTGCACTTTGAACAGTTCCCCGTCGCATAACTCCTTGGTCCAGAGCAGCTGATGGTCAGCCTTGAGCAGCGGACTATGGGAGTCCGGGTCCTTTCCTGGAGGGCTGTCGACCTTGTAGTTGAAGGTGATGTCGAAGACGCGCCTGGAAGGGAGTCTATGTGCCCGCCTATTGCGAACCGCGGAACCTACAGCTGAAACAACCGCAGTCGTCGCAGGCACTTGCTACTGCGTCGACCAAGGTGGCTCCGCTATCAAGTTCTGCATCCACCCAACCTGACCGGCAACCTGTCTCACAAAGGAATCCTTTTCGGACCCCGGAGTAACCGCTAGACCCACACCTGTGGCTCACGCAAGAGCGGCGCCCGACGGCGCCTGACATGCACAAACGACGTCGTACCGCGCCGGAGTCTCATCGGACCCCCATAGAACCTTGGAACTGGGACACCCAGGTAATTGTAGGAGCGCGGCAGGCGTTTGAACTCTTAGCGCGCAACGGCTGTCTGTGACGACGGCGCTCCCCGTCACTGATGTGTGAGTCACATATCAGCGCGGGCAAGGGTTAGGCGATGGTGCGCCCTGACCGACGGGCCTACGGACGCTTCATGATCGCCTAGTGAATGTCATGGGTGACCGGTAGTCTCGTGACCGAGTTCATTCGCGAACAATGGGGGCGCGGCTCGGGTACTGAGGAGGTCACGCTGTGGCTGAAACTAAGGTTGTTTTCGTTGCGTTCGCAATGGAGGATGAGCGGCAGAGAGACTTTTTGAAGGGCCAAACGCTCCATCCCCGGGCCCCTTATCAGTTCATCGACATGTCGGTGAAGGAACGGTACGAATCGGGCTGGAAGGAGAAGGTACGCACCCGCATCCGCCGTTCCCAC
Organism: Pseudarthrobacter psychrotolerans; assembly: GCF_009911795.1. Lineage (NCBI taxonomy): Bacteria > Bacillati > Actinomycetota > Actinomycetes > Micrococcales > Micrococcaceae > Pseudarthrobacter > Pseudarthrobacter psychrotolerans. The sequence goes on from NZ_CP047899.1 coordinate 65,422, forward strand.
GGAGTGGTCGCGTTAGTAAGCGCGGACTCACTGACCTCGGAAGGTCAGGCCTGGGAAATCCAGTGCGCCAAAGACGAGGGCAAGCCGGTCCGTGGCATCTGGGCGTATAAGGACGATCGCACAGTCCTGCCCGGCGTGAGCACGGTCGCCTGGAACGACGTCAACGTCGCCAGCTATATCGACTCACTGTAGAGAACATGCGCAAAGCACTTATCGTCGGTATCGACCACTATGATCACATCAGTGCGCTCAGCGGCGCAGTGAACGACGCGCACAGCGTTAAGGCCGTTCTCGAACGCAATGCCGATGGTACTCTCAACTTCGCAACCCCGAAGCTCATGACAGGTACCGGCCCTGCTGCCGGCATCACCCGAACAAATCTGCGCCAGGCTGTGGAGGAGCTGTTCAACGACGATGCCGACATCGCATTGTTTTACTTCGCTGGGCACGGCTACATTGACGACACCGGAGGATTTCTCTGCGCCAGCGACTGCAAGTCCGGACATGACGGGCTTGCCCTGTCCGAAGTGATGGCGATGGCGAACCAATCTGGCGCGAAGAACAAGGTGATTATCCTTGACAGCTGTCACGGTGGGATCGCGGGAACCAGTGCGGTCTCTAAACAGGTTGCCGAGATCTCCGACGGTGTAACCATCCTCACCGCTTCGACGGCGGACCAGTATGCCATGGAGACAGGCGGCGGCTCGGGAGTGTTTACCAGTCTGCTGGTAGACGCGCTGAGTGGCGCCGCCGCCAACCTTGTGGGTGCTATTACTCCCGGGAGCGTCTACGCCCACATCGATCAATCACTGGGGAACTGGGCGCAGCGCCCCGTTTTCAAGACCAATGTGAAGAAGTTCGTGTCCCTTCGCGAAACGGACGCCCCCATTGAGCTGGCCGATTTGCAGAAGCTGACCAAGCTGTTCCAGCACCCGACGTCGCAGCTTGCACTCGACCCCAGCTATGAACCAGAACGTTCAGGCAAAGAGGACGCTTCAATCCCGGCACCGGACCCCGCTAAGAATGCCGACTTTGCCGTGTTGCAGAACCTCGTCAAAGTGAACCTTGTTCGCCCCGTCGATGCCCCGCACATGTGGCATGCAGCAATGGGGTCAAAGGCGTGTGAGCTGACTGTGCTTGGTCAGCACTACTGGAATCTCGTGAAGGAGGATTTGGTCTGATGCAACCCCAGAATCGACTTGGTCGCCTTCTCGAAAGCGAAGAGTTGATGCAGCGCTTAGCGGAGGCGGAACACGAGCGCTGGGCGCACTGGCAGCAATACGTTCATGATCAGTGTGCCCCTGGGGAAGACGGTGCTCTCGTAATTCCTGCCGAGCTTGTCGCGCGGTGGAACGCGCAAATCGCGACACCGTATGCAGAGCTTTCCAGTAAGGAAAAAGAGAGTGACCAGGAGCAGGTGCGCCGCTACCTGCCAATCATCGTCGATGCCCTGACTCAATGCCCACCAGCCGTCCTGCCCCACGGATAGCCTAGGCCTGTGAGTTACCGCTCACACGCCTAGGTAGTTCCCCTATGGGCCTAAGTGCAGACGACTTCTGACATTCCGTGCAGACAGCTTCTGAAACTGACAGGATCCGCGGACTGCCGCTTAACCTGACTGTCCCGTTTGTTGTTCCAAAAAACGGGAACCTCGCTGATGCGTACGGAACCGACTTAAGCAGCGGTCCGAACGGTGGCCTCCGGCTCCTGGGCTGACTTGGCCGTTCGCGGGCCAAGGGCCCTGGTTAGGGTGGACATGCTCACGCTGAGAGTCTCCGCGATCTCCTGCAGTTTCTTACCCTGCCGACGCAGGTCTCTGGCTGCCTCGAGTTTTGCCGCAGTCATCGCCCGCGGACGCCCGCCAAGCCGGCCCCTGGCCTTCGCAGCCGCCAACCCTGCCCTCGTGCGTTCGGACAACCGCGAGCGTTCGTACTCGGCCAACGACGCGAACATGTCAAAGATCAGCTTCCCGTGCGCGCTGGTCGTGTCCAGCCAGGGTTCAGCCAAGAACCGGAAGCCTATCCCCCGGCGCCCGAGTACCGTGACGATATCGGATAGGTCCGCAGTGCTGCGCCCCAGCCTGGTCAGATCGGTAACCACCAGGATGTTGCCCGGTTGAAGGTGTTCCAGACAGTCCTGCCACCGCGCCCGTGCCTGCGTCGCACCGGAGGCATGCTCCATGAAGAACTTAATGGCGCCGGCGCCCACAAGCGCATCGACCTGCGCATCCAGGGACTGCCCCGGGTGCTGACTCGTGCATAGCCAATTACGTTCCGGCTCACATGGCCGCCTTTCAAGCTCAGGGCGACGCATGATCGAAAAACACGTCAAAAACCCTCTTTCCCGCGTTCCGACCGGCTTTGATACCGGCAACGGGTTCTGATCAAAAATACCCAGCCAGAATGGCATTTTTCAGCACCGTTTTCGGCGAGCCGAAAAGACTAGTAAGAAATGGTCGTATTTGCCTGGTCCGGAAAGTGCACCCGGCTGCGAGCTAGGATGACCGGATGCAGATGCCCCCTTCCCCGCCCTGGACCGCTGGCCAGCTGCGCAGGCTTGGCATTTGTCTTCGCGACCAGACGCCCGTTCCTTCACATCTTCCCCAGTATGAAGATGTGATGGAGTACTACAACGAGGTTGCTGTCTACGTTCAGGACAAGATTAATCCCCTTGATTGGGACAGCCTGCTTACGGGGCGGCCGTTCAAAGTAACGTCGCGCCTCAAGACTCTCGATACGCTGACCCAGAAATTGAACAGGGATCACTCGTATCCGCTGCCTGCCGTCCAGGACATCGCCGGTGTCCGGTTCGAAGCCGAGATGACCCTGGATGAGCAAGATGCCGTCGCCGGGGCAATAGTGGGGATGTTTGATCAGGATCCCCGGTGTATTCACGACATGAGGTCAGATCCTCACAGCGGATACCGGGCGGTTCACGTGTGGCTCCGGCTTCCGGTGAGGGTTGAGGTTCAGGTCCGCACGCAACTGCAGGGGCTTTGGGCCAACATGTATGAGTCGGCGGCCGATGTACTTGGTCGGGGGATCCGTTACGGTGAACTGCCAACGGACTCACCAGACCTGGAGATCGTGACAACGATGCAGGACATTTCGGTGAACAAGATTGCGCCCTTGGAGCACTCCAGAAACGAATTGATCCGGATCGGGGCAGAGGCCAAGGCAAGCCTTTCGCGGCTCCGAAGTTTGAAGGCATCCGGTCTGGATTCAGCGTCGGAACAGTTCCAGCACGTGGTCGAACAACTTGAGACCAACCAACGCGAGGCCGAAGCGTTTCAATCAGACATCGATGCGGAAGAGACCGAAGTTAGAGCCAGCCTGGATTCATGGAAGACCTTGTTTGATAGCATTCGAGAAGAGAGAGGGTGAGTGCCATTTCAGGATTCCTCATTGTGTACAACCGCCGAACGGGCGAAAGCCAGGTTACAGAGTTCGCTGGTGCCGGCGGCCCCCGAGATGCTCTTAAGCAGCGGCTCCGCCTTGAAAGGGAGCGCCACGACAGCGAGGTCGAAATCGCTTCATTGAACAGCGACTCGATGGAAACCATTCAACGCACTCATTCCAGGTACTTCACCAGGCAAGAACGCCTACTGAAAATCTAGATCGAGACTCACTGACAGAGGGGCAGTCACCACATGGTGACTGCCCCTCTGATGTATTGACACCGTGACGTCCGCAGAATCCGTCGTTTTTGAATACCTGCGACGCCATCACTAAATACCGCCGGGATAGCATGGCGCAGTGAGGAAGACCAAGCTTGAAGCCGGCTGTAACGAGATCGGGATTATTTACGACGGCGACGACGATGCGCCGAGCGTAGTAGGCCTGCTGCACGCCACAGCTGATAGCCCTCCAGGCGTCCGCATGCCGTACATCTCCCCCGGAGTCTTCGGGGACACGCCAGGCGTGGAACAGTTCTCCACCATCAACGAATGGTTTTCCACTGAGAATTTTCCAGAGCACTTGGCATTTGATGCCGGCGATCTGAAGGTACAGCTGTTTGGTTGTCGATTCAGGAGCAGGAGAGAAAGCATCATGGGAACCGCGACGTCCGTGGCTACCATGGCTCCCGAAGTCGTGATCGTCAGTGATGAAGACGTTCAGCTCACGGAACCTCTTCGCCTGCGCGAGATGACATCATCCATCGACGCTTTGCTTCAGTGGTCTGGCATCCGTCGCACATCGTTTGATTACGAACGGACTAAAGAAGGCCGCATAAAATCGTTCGCTATCCGAGCAACAACAGGAGATCCCATCACCTGGCAGTCCGGTGAGGTGCAGCTATCGATAGATTCCCATTGGAAGGGGACCCCGAGCTCCGCGTCTAGTAAAGCTCTAACTGCAAAGGACTCCGCGGGAATCGAATCGTCGACCTGGCTTACGAGCACGTTCGAGGAACCCAAAGCCATAAGGGAGCATCTGATCAAGCAGCGGGAACTTGTATCGCTTCTTGTACTCGTCTACGGAGCTCCCATCCGCTTTCGAGAACATCTCACCTCCGACGAACGCTTCGGATCCCGATCGCAGCTCGTTTACACTCACACATGGCGCTAACACCATCAGGATCTGAAAAAACCGGACCTCTACCAACAGCCGGTTTTTCGCATGGCGGATATTGGCGTTGAAGGTCTGAACCAGTGGTCGGGCAAGAACCGCAGGTGGGACAGGGCCGTGAACCCGCTTCTCGGGTTGCTGCAACGCGACAGCTTCGTCGTGGAGGACATAGCTATCGCCGCGATGATCAGCCTTGAAGCCTCCGGACAACTCATAGGTGCAGTTGAGGGTGAAGATGTTACCTATCATCGAGGACGCCCGATTCTCGCCACTCAAGCGTATAGGTGCCTCTCGCATGTGGAGTTGGACTGGGAAAAGATGCCGTTTGATCAGCCCCGACTAGCGAAGGCCCTGGCTGGCAACTACAACGACGTCAAACATTTCGACCGCGGCGAGTTCCCAGACCCTGCGGTCACATACGCCTTGGGTAGCTTTGCACTTTTCATCGCACGCCTCGTCGCGCTAAAGGTCGCATCGCCAGAAGCCGTCGACGGCTACCTGAAGCCATGGCCGCAGGATCTCCACCGGGCTATCGAAAGACTTAAAGGCATAGAAATCGATGAGCGTGGAAAAGCCACCTTGAACGACGAAGGCGTGGACAGCTGACCGAGTCAACGGCCTAGATATCAGATATCGACCGTATTTGACGTTGTGTCTGCGTAGTCCGACATGGCTCAGGAAGCAGAATTAGATAATGTCGTCGAATACTTGGACTCTGCGTGCCCGCAGAGAGGTTGCGTCCCTGTCGGAGAGCATTGTGGGGGATCTCGACGAAGTCGAGGGCGGAATCAGGTGGTGGTCTGGATACGACCTGACGACAGAGACCAGGTGCGGACTATCCGATTACCTGATCGATGCAGTACGTGGAATCGACAAGCATCTGTCTATGGCAGATTTCTATCTCCAGGAGTACACGCGGAAGCGCTCATCAGCGGACTTCCTTCTGCGCGGCCGCATGCGCAATAACGGAGGGGACCCCGTTGGCCGTGGGACAGATATACCCGACGATGAACAGTCCAAGCTCCAGCTGCAGTCTTATGTCTACGCCTTCTTCAACGCTGCAAGCTCCGTGCTGGACACGCTCGCTGGGACGGTGATCGGGGTCGCGGGCCTAAACCTCCACCTGGTCAAAGCCGACCTAGCGAAGTTTGCACCTTTTTCTATGGACGCGGAGTATCCCTCCACGCAAACCAGGGTCGGAAAATCGCTGCACCCCGAGCCCGCAGCCCGCGCCCTTCAACTGAACCTTGTCCACTCGTTCAGAACGTCACTGATGCAGGCCGGCCCAGAGGGTTGGCACATCTGGCTTGACCACAAACGGAACCAACTTGCCCACCGTGGAGGGCGGCTACAACTGATGGCGTTTCCCCGTAGAGGGCGCGGCCCGGATAAGGACCGGTTCCTGCTACTGGACCGGGATCCTGACCTGACAACTGTCCAAGGTTTCCTCGGCAAGCCTTCCACGATGGAGAGCATGTATCTGCTCGAGGATGAGCTCACCACGATGTCAGGTGTTTTGAAGTCGTTGAACACCTCCGTGATAGGAACCGTCGTTGCAGCCCGCAGCGCCTGGGAAGACCGCAGGGAAATGCCTCTGATGGTCCCCCAACCTGCCACGCAATGGCACCAACCCCAGAAGGCCAGTGGATTCACGGGATATCAACCCATCCCGGACCTGTTCAAGACAGTCAACGCGGTCCTCGTCAACCCTACGGACGCAACGAGACTGAAGTCCTCACAGGCACTCAACAACCGGAAATAGGCGGCGCATTTGACTCTGGGGGTCGGGGACCATCTCGCAGAAAACTGGCGCTAAGGATCAAAATGACCAAATTGGTGCGGCTTTCCCATACCGTGATGGGAAGTTCGTCCTGTTCAGCACGAGCAGTCACCCTAACGTCCGTAGTCGTTGTATTGGCCCGGACACGGCATGCTTTACACCTCTGACCTGCGGAAACGTTTCAAGTGCAAAAGTGTCAGGCGAACGATCGATACCGTTGGGCGACCGGGGACGGCTTAGCGCCAGTTTTCCGCGAGATGGTCCCCGACCCCCAAACCCACGCCCGGCAGCCCCAGGCGCAGAAGACCTCCGACCGTGACCGCAAGAACAACGGGCAGGACGCCGCCAGCCTCACCGCCACCCAGCGGGCGAAGGACTCCCAGGCCGCGCTGAACAAGCTCCGCGAACAGCAGGAGGCCCTGCGCCGCACCGAGAAGAAGCCGCAGCGCAAGGACACCCCGGGCCAGGACACCGGGCGTACCGACGACCGCAGCAGTGGACGCAGCCTCTGACCGGTGGGTGTCGGCCTCTCTAGGTGATCCCGAGGAAGGCCAGCAGGGCCCGACCGCGCCCTCAGCCCCACATGCCAGTCGAAGTGCTCGCCCGTCGATATGATGTTCACGCAAGACGCGCCCCATTCCGGCGCAACAACGCCGGGCGAACGGGGTATTACGAGCATGACGACACAGACCGCGAACAGGACCTCAAGCCTCAACGCGGCCAAGGCAGCGAAGAACGACGAGTTCTACACGCAGTGGGCCGACATCGAGCGCGAGATGAACGCCTACCTCGAGTTCGACCCCGACGTCTTCCGCGACAAGATCGTGCTCCTGCCGTGCGACGACCCAGAGTGGAGCAACTTCGCGAAGTTCTTTGCCCTGCACTTCGTCGACTTCGGGCTGAAGAAGCTCATCTCGACCTCCTACGCCCCTGACAGTAACCCGGCACTGTTCTCCTACGAGCCCACGCTCTTCGAGCTGGACGACCCGAAATTCGACGCGACCAAGACGCACGCCAATGGCAAGAAGTTCGTCCTCAAGCGCAACGACATCAACGGCGACGGCGTCATCAACATCGACGACCTGCAGTGGGAGTACCTCGACGGCGATGGAGACTTCCGCAGCACCGAAGTGACCACGCTGCGCGACGAGGCAGACATCATCATCACCAACCCGCCGTTCAGCCTGTTCCGCGCCTTCGTCGGCTGGCTCGTCGAAGGCGGCAAGACCTTCTCGATGATCGGGAACAGCAACGCCACAACTTATATGGAGATCTTTCCTCTGATCCAGCAGAACCGACTCTGGAAGGGCGCGACGGCCAACAGCACAGACATGGTGTTCGGCGTACCCAAGGGAGCGACGATCAGGGAGTCAGATCGCCTCAAGGCCGAGCGGCTCGGCTACCCGTCAACAGACGAGCACGACTTCACAAGGCTCGGCAACGCGTGCTGGTTCACCAACATCGACCACGGCCGTCGGCACGAACCGCTGCAGCTGATGACGATCGATGACAACATCAGATTCTCCAAGCACAAGGACGTCCGCGGCGTCGGATACCAGCGGTACTACAACTTCCCCGAGGCCCTCGAAATCGCGTGGATCGACTCGATCCCCAGCGACTTCGACGGGATCATGGGAGTGCCGATCACCTTCCTGGACAAGTACAACCCCGACCAGTTCGAGATCCTCGCGCACGGCGACGACATGGACGGGCTGCGCCGGATCGGTGTCCGGACCCTGGGCGACGAGTTCGTCAAGACCTACTACGCGCAGGGCGGCACCGGAGGCAACAGTGCGGGGCACCGACGTCTCGGGCTGACTGAACCGACCTACCACACGGCCTACAAGCGAATCATCATCCGTCATCGGAAGGCCGCCTCGTGAAAACCGAGCTCAAGCACTACACCGTCGAGAAAGTCCTCGAAGGCTTCGTTTACAACGAACTTGAGGGCAAGGGTTTGTTCGGCCTGTCGGGCCGGCTTGTCATCCAGCCGGAGTATCAGCGCAACTACATCTACAACGACGGCAAGCGCGACGTCGCGGTCATCGACTCATTGCTCAAGGGGTACCCACTCGGGCTGATCTACTTCAACGTCGAGGGCCAGACGCTCGAAATTCTCGACGGGCAGCAGCGCATCACCAGCATCGGCCGGTTCATCACCGGCAAATTCGCCATCAAGGTCGACGGCAGAGAGCAGACATTCACATCGTTGACCAAGGACCAGCAGCGCACGATCCTGGATACCCAGCTCGACATCTACGAGTGCGACGGCACCGAGGACGAGATCAAGCAGTGGTTCCAGACCATCAACATCGTTGGCGTACCCCTCAACAAGCAGGAGCTGCTCAATGCGATCTACTCCGGACCGTTCGTCACCGCGGCGAAGGCCGAGTACAGCAACTCGAACAACGCGAACATGCAGAAGTGGTCCTCCTATATCAATGGCGACCCGAAACGGCAGGAGGTCCTCGCGGTCGCGCTGGACTGGGTCGCCTCGGCCCAAGGCATGAGCATCGACGCCCACCTTGCACAGCACCGCCAGGACGCCGGCATCAATGGTCTGAAAACGTACTTCATGTCGGTGATCGACTGGGTCGGCAGCGTCTTCACCCGACCGCCGGACAAAGAGATGCGCGGCCTTGAGTGGGGTCGGTTGTACGAGCTCCACCACTCGAACGCATACAACGCTGTTCAGATCAACGCCGATGTTGACGAGCTCCGTGGTGACCCGGCGGTGCAGAGTAGCAAGGGAATCTACGAGTACCTGCTGGGCGGCAAGAAGCACGCACAGCTGCTTTCGATCAGGTTGTTCGACGACAAGACAAAGCGGGTCGCCTACGAGCGGCAGACGCTGAAAGCCAAGTCCGATGGCGTATCCAACTGCCCGGTGTGCGCGACCGGCGACAACGCCAACAAGACCCGCATCTACAAACAGAACGAGATGGACGCCGACCACGTGACTGCGTGGTCGAACGGCGGTGCAACCGATCTCGACAATTGCGAAATGCTGTGTGTCTTGCACAACCGCGCCAAGGGGAACAGATAGTCACGCCCCAGCCGTTCCCACACCTCAGACTCGATGGGGCAACAGGAATGAGCGTGGCCGACTGGTGATGGTGGGGGACGCAAAAGGGCTCGATACGGCACGCCACGCCGGCCCCTTGGAGCGAGTATTCGCCAGGTCAGGGTGCCACCATCAATAGATGGCAACAGACTGGGTGAGCGTTTTTGCAAGCATGGTTCCACCGCTTGGCGGCGTCGGCGTCGGCGTTCTCGGAAGCGTGGCAACGACATGTATTCAGCAGAACGGAGAGCGTGCAAGAGCTGCGGGGAGCCTCAAGGAGGCACGCCGCACCTCTTATCGTGAGTTGCTGGGAAAGGTCTTAACGGCGCACCTCCGGGCAGAACTGGCCTTCGGTGAATGGGAATACACGCTCCGCCTCACATCACCTCCCGAGGCGCGCACCCAGGCCCGAGACCGACTTGTCGACGAGCTCGCGCACAAGGCAGCCGACGCCGAGTGTCAGGCGAACGATCGATACCGTTGGGCGACCGGGGACGGCTTAGCGCCAGTTTTCCGCGAGATGGTCCCCGACCCCCGGGTCCGTGTGGCGGGTCCAGCCGTCTTGCCTGCCGGGTCCGGTGGTGTGTTCCCAGTAGGATTCAGCGGCAGCACCCATGGTGGTGTGTCGTAGCTGCACACTCTCCGCTGCGGCCCCGGAGAGGAGGGTTGTCCCGGTGATCTGGTCAGCCTCCACAGCGGCGGCAGGGCCGACGAGGATTTCCCGTCCAGCGATGACTTCCCCGCCACCGGCAACGGCGATGGGCCGCCAGCGCCGATTGATCCCTTCGCGCGGTACTTCCACGGTTGTGGTGATCCCGTCGCGGATCCGTGCCCACCGGTCCTGGTTGTAGGTGAAAGCCAGGTCGGAGGGATCGTCCTGGTGTCCGGTGATGTGGCATTGCCTTTTATCGACCATGGCGGCGAGCCGGGCCGTCATCGCCTGGACGTGCGGGTGCCACGTTGTCATCGCGCCAAGGCCCGGCGTCCCTTCTTCCCAGATCTTGTATTCGGCGCACATCCCGGCGTAGAGCTCCGCGACGATGTCGGAATGTTCAAACCAGCACTCGGTGATCTGGGAGGTGTTCAGCTGGTATTCGCGGACGAACCAGTCCACCCATTGCCGCAGGGCAGTCCACGCAGCGGGTTTGTGTTCGGCACTGATCTCGCGCCAGCGGAGCCCCATCCATTCCGGCGGGCCTGCGCCGAGTTCCGCTTCAATATCCGGGTCCAGAAATGCGGGCAGCCCGCCTCCCCCGCCCCCCGCTGGAGTGCCGGCGTCTTGCGTCCAGGTGTCCGGGGCGTCTTCGTCGGCGTTGAACGGCTCGACGGTCCAGTCGGTTGCCGACGGTTCGGTGCTCGTGCTCATGGCTCCTCTTTCCGCGGTTCGGGCAGCAGTGCGTTGGTGAATCGGTAGAAGATCGCGTCGAGGGCGTCGGCGGCGGCGTGCGTGCCGGGCCTGCCGTTGGAGCGCATCCATTTGTGCACGGCGACGTGGCACATCGGGCAGAGGTCAACGCTGACTCCTTCGGCTCCGTTGCAGGCGGCGAGTTCGTAGTGGTCGTGGTCAACGACGTGGCTTTCGATGCGGTTGCTTTGTTGTGCACAGAGCCAGCAGGTCCCCAGGGTGCCGGTGGTGGTGCGAGGATCGGTCATGGTGTCCTTTGGTGATGTTTGCGGGTCAGGATCCGGGTGACGACGGCGGTCGCGCGCCGGCGGTTCCAGCCCCAGTAGTCGCCTCGTCGTTCATCGAGGATCCTGTGTAAGTCCTGGTGGTGTTCCCTGCAGTACGGCAGCAGATCGGTGTCCGGTTCTTCGGCCCGGTAGGTGCCGTCGTCGTTGATGTAGACGCCGTCATAGCTGGTGTGGTGCAGATCCAGCGTCCCCGCCACGGCCAGGGTTGTGCCGCAGACCTGGCAGGCCGGTTCGGCCCCGGCGGCGCGGCAGTCCCTGAACCAGCGCGTGCGGCGCCACGCCCAGGCACCGGAACGCAGGTATCCGGTGTAGGCGCGGCGCCGGGCCCCGGACTTCCGGGCCAGAGAGAAACCCATGGCTTATCCAGGGACTTCTTCGCTGATGCGCTCTTGCGTTCCTGCGGCCGTGGAGTCGGTCAGTTCAACCAGCAGTGAGCTGCTGAACTTCCTGATGCCGGCCTTGATCTGTGGGGCGTCGGGCCGGTCGATCCAGCGCGTCATTTTCAGCAGGAAAGGCCTGCCGTTGCGCCCGACGAACAGGCCATAGCCGAACGGCAGCCGGCGCAGCTCCGAGACGGTCATGACGTCCTTCTCCCGCTTGGAGGTGCTGGAGGAATACCCGTCTGCGGTGTGCGTGACAGAGCCTTCCTCCACAGCCCTGGTGCCGAGGAGCTTGACGAACGATTCGAGGTCTTTTTCGTTGCCCGAGCCGCCGAGCTGTATTTTCACCGTCGCGGAGTCGAACACGGCCTGCGCTTCTTCCGCTCCCCAGCCGCCGCGGGCCTGCGCGAGGGACTGCAGGACAACGAGCGGGCTGATCCCCAAACCGCCGCCGTCCGACATCAGCGTCACGAGCCCTGGCCAGGAGCTGGACATGTTCGCGATCTCGTCCAGCACCAGCGACAGCGGCGGATCGAGCCGGTTTCCCGGCAGCCGGATGGCCATTTCACGGGCGGTTTCGGTGATTTCGTCCATCATCGCAATCAGGAACGGCGCCATGGCCCCGCCGCCGGACTTCGTCCCGATCAGGTACAGGGTGCCCCGGTCCCTGATGAATTTCGCCGGGACGAGTTCTTCGGCCGGGCCGGCCGGTTTCAGGGTTTCGCGCACGAGCGGCACGGCAAGGCCGGCCAGTGCCCCTTCGACGCCGAACCAGCGGCTGCCGAGCATCTTCGGGTCCCCGTCAAGGATGGACTTCAGTGACTGGCCCCAGCCGAATGCGGCGTCCGGGTGTTCGAGCAGGATCTTCTGCGCGGTCCGCGCGGTCGTCGGAGCCGTCCCCCACAGGTAGAGCTCGTCAACGCTGTGTCCGCCGAGGGCTGCGGCGTGCAGGAGTGACTGGAGGATGGAGATCGCTGCGCCGGCCCATTCCTGGTTGGATCCGGACTTCCCCAGCCCGGAGGAGCCGATCAGTGAGGAGGCCCGGCGGGCAGCGACCTCGGGCCGCTCGCACCCGGTGATCGGTGACCACTTCAGCGAGGACTTCGCCCCGGTGAGTCCCTGCGGGTCAAACAGCGTGCACGGCCCGCCGTTTGAGCGCAGCTCACGGGTGGCCGCGTAGTTGTCCGCCCTGGTCGAGGTGGTGATGCAGGATCCCGGGGCGTCCAGGATTGCCGAGATCAGCAGGTGGAAGCCCTTACCGGAACGGGGCGGGCCGACCAGGACGATTGATTCCTCACAGGAGACCAGGACTGCTTGGGAGAGGACGTGCCCGATGCGGATGGATGCGTCTTCCACGGACGGCCGGCCCAGGGTGGGGCGGATGCTTTTGGCGCGTTCGAGGATTTTCTTCTCCCCGACCGTGTTCTTGATTTCCTTGATCTTGGCCAGACCGTCACGGCCCATGACGTCCTTGACGAAGTACTCGTCCGAGAGTTTCCAGTCGTGCACCAGCTTCCATACGGTCACGCCGCCGCCGACGGCCAGAGCGACGAGCAGGACCATCCAGACGATGACTGCTCCACTCTCCGGTCCGCAGCCGGCTGCCGTGACACCGTAGACGGAGGCGTCGGCGGGGCTGGACGGGTTCAGGAATCCGAGCGGCTGGAGGATCGAGGGCAGGGTGGTGAAGGATCCGCAGCGGAAGAACGCGGCGATCTGCCCCGGCAGGTACAGCGCATAGAGCACCAGTGCGATCAGGCCAAGAGAAAGGACCGCCATCTGGGTCCCTTTATCCATCGCTTTCATGCTGCTGCCTCCCCGCCCCTGTTGGAGCGCATTTTGCCGTCGGTATCGAATACCGGCACTTCGGCGGTGGTGCGCTGGTTTTTCACGCTCACCGTCCGGTAGGGGCCGACCTTCCAGAGCCCGGTGCCCTGGGCGGAACGGTTTACGTCTTCCCGCTCGGCCCGGGTCAGGCCCAGCTCCCGCTCGGTCACTGCAAGGTTGGCTGTTTCCTGCCGGTAGATGACTTTCACCGTGGTATCGCCCAGCAGGGAGCGTGCCATCGCGGCCATTTTCGATCCGGCGTCCCCGGCAATGTCCAGGTCCCCGAGTTTGTGGATGATCAGGACGTTGAAGATGTTGTAGTCACGGGCGAGTTTCCACGCCTCCATCATCCGTGTCAGGGATGCTTCGTCGCTGACTGAGTCCCAGCCCTCTTCGTAGACGCAGAGTCTTTGTCCGGAGTCGGAGTTGGTGACCATGGATTCAGCCCATGACCCGGTGCAGGCGTAGGCGATTTTCCGTGCTTCTTTCGAGGCGCCGACGAGTGCCTTGGTGTTGACCGTGATGATCGGCAGTTCGGGGTCGAAGTTCGCTGTCGTTTCGCCGTCGAACATTCCTTTCAGATCACCCTGGGTGCAGCGGGAAAAAGCGTGCAGAAGCCTTTCGGCGGCTTCGGCAACGGAGCGTGAACCATCGGTGGAAACGCTCATCTGCCGCAGGTGCTCAATGAAGCCCGGCAACGTCGGCACACCCGGCGCAGCCGACTCCACCGTGAGATCCAGTGCCATCGATAGGGCTGTGTGTTCGGCGCCCTGCACGGCACGGTCCAGCAGGATTTCACCGATGGTCTGGAGCAGATTCAATCGCCTGGCGCGCACCATCGCCGCCCAGCGCAGATCCGTCATCGGTTCCCCGTCCGGCGTCACCGAGGGCCGGATGCCCTCATCGAGCGGGTTGACCCGGTCCGGCTGGCCCGGGCCGACCTTGATGGTGTGACCGCCCAGGAACTGCGCGACAACATCCCATTCGCCCTTACGGTCCGCGAGGATCAGCGCCTTGCGTCCCAGCATCACCAGGCGGCAGACCACGGACTTCGCGCACGTGGACTTTCCGGAACCCACAGCGCCCATCAGGATCATCGACATGCCGGTGATGACCTTCGCCTCGTACAGCTCCCACGGGTCAAACACGAACGCCCCGCCGCCGTAAACGTCCTCGCCGATGTAGGCGCCCTTGTGCCCGAGGTTCGCGCCGGCCAGGAACGGGTACGCCGTCGCAAAGGAAAACGCCGTCTCGCTGAACGGGCGCTGGCGAAGCCGGAAACCGCCGCGAAGATTGTTCATGCGCTGCTTCCCGCCGGCAGGGAATGCCTGCTGCGGAAAGCCGTCATCCCCGCCAGCCGTCTCAACCGACGCAGCCGCGACGGCACGGGCCCTGGTCAGGCGTTGCTGCGCCCTTGCCTGACGGGATCCATTGGAGATATCCAGCATGACCGGGACCAGCCCGGACAGCCGGTTCGATTTTCCTCCGATGTGCTTCACAGCAGTCCCCTGCCCAGCGGCATGGCCGAGGCGACGAAGCCTTCGGCCTGCTGCCCATACAGGCACCGGAGCTCCACCTGTGCGGCCGCGGCCGCGTTGCGCAGTTTGGTGTTGTTCACTTCCAGTTCCGTCGCGTCCGATGCCGAGAGCGTGACGTAGCCGCCGATCTTCAAGGCCCCGAACCCGTCGGTGAGCTGCATTTCCCGGAACTCAAGGTCAGTTCCTTCCAGCCGTTGCGCCCGGGAAATCGGCCGGCCCAGCCGGTGCTGAATATCGAGCCCGGAATCGTGATCGGCGAGGGAGGTGGTGATGTCCTTCATGGCCTTACTGACCGGGTAAGGCTTGGCGATGAGCGTCACGGAATGCCGGAAGTCACCGGCGAACACCAGTTTGGACATGAACCCGAGGCTGGCCTTCTTCCGTGGCCACTCCGAAACCCACCAGGTGCGGTGAATGCCCGTGTCCGTCTGGAGCGTGGACCACTCCGGCAGCATAACCATCGGCCCGGCAGAGGCCGGTGAGACGCCAGCGAACGCTCCGGTCCGCTCCGAGATCTCCACCGCAGAGGCAGGGTCGGTTGCGCGTCGGATGCAGGCTGAGAGTTCCCGTGCGTTCATCCAGAACCGCACCATCGTCCCTGTCGGCGTCAGCGACTCCGTCACCGAGGAAATCGTGCCCGCCGCGAGGCTCATGAATCCGGCGAGCCCACCGCCGTGGGCCGTGATCGACTTCTCCAGCTTCTTCCGGCTCAACACGACCACAACCCAGCCTTCGTGGTGCATGATGCCGCGCCCGTTGGACACCAGATCCTCATAGGCGTGGGACGCGAACGAGTTGATGTTCGCGCCCGCGAGCGGCACCAGTTCCCCGTCCCGGACCACCCGGGGAGCCTGCGCGCCCTTGGTTTTGTAGTAGTCCCGGATCTTCGCCCCGGACACCACCGACGTCTGATCAGTCAGCTGCAGGTACTCGACGCCTTCCTGGGTGGAGAGCGCGGTCAAAACGGACGAGAAAGCCTCGGTGCGGTTGATCTGCTCGTCTTCAGACTCCAGCGCGAAAGCGTTCATGGATTCGACCTGCGCGGCGATGATGCCGTACTTGTTCACCGGGTCATAGACGAACGCTTCCCCGCCGGGCAGCTCATAGCAGAGCAGCTCGTTCAGCTCCCCCGGCAACATGAACCGTTCCGGTGTTCCCGGCACGATCTGGCCCTTCTTGCCGATCGTTGACCGGTAGGCCGGAGGCTCCCCGTCCGGGTCCGGGGCTGCATGGAGTGCACCGTGGGTGTGTACCGGCGCGGGGGCAAGATCCAGCGGGGTTTCGGTCCGGGTCGCCCGCAGGTACTTCCCCTGGCCCGTGCCCTTGCTCCACCGTCCGCCGACCCACCGGAGCCCCCATTGCAGCGTGGAGGTCCCGTGGAACCTCGTGCAGCACACCGGCCCGGTGATCAGCAGCATGGTCCCGCCGATCAGCCAGCCGAGCGGGAAGCCAAACACCAGGACCGTGACCACGATGGCCACCATCGCGATACCGAAGGTGATGAGCTGGTGCATTTCCAGCCCCAACACCACACCGCGTTTGGTTTCCCGCCCGAACCGCACATCGTGCCAGCCGAGCTCCTCTTCCATTACTACGCCTGCGCTCATCAGCGAAGCACCTCTCCCCGAAAATCGTTGGTTGTATTCATTACCTGCCGCGCCCGATCCGGGCCGGCATCCGCGCGATCCTGGAACTCATTTGCCGTGTGCTGCGCAATGCACTGCCGCCGTGGCGTTCGAAGCGGCGCCCTGCGGCGGACCCGATCCCGGAGCCGCCGCCGATGATCCCGTCCCCTGCCCCGCCGGTCAGGAACGCCATGAACTTCATCGTCAGCACGGGCATGACAGCGGCCATGAGCAGGCACAGGATCCCGGCCAGAAACTGGAACGTCGTGTTCGACGTCGCCGAGATCACGAACCCCATCTTCAGCACCAGTGCAGACAATGGTTTGGCTATCAGCAACGCCAGAGCCGTCGTGCCGAAGCCCTTGAAAATGCCCTTCGCTGCTTCCAGCGGCTGGCTCATCGCCGCGATCGGCAGCAACGAGGCCAGCACGATCAAACCCAGCATCCGGAACACCATGAACGCCGCCAGCAAAAGCGCAATGATCCAGATCACGAAGATCAGGATCACCGGGACGAGAATCGCTCCCGGGTTGTTCTGGTCTTTCGCCAGAGCCCACTGCTGGTAGTTCTCATCCAGCACCACGGACTTTGCGGCCGGATCCCAGGAGAGGCCGAACAACGCCAGCACCGTGGTGGTGACCGCGTCCTCGCCGTCGTTGTTCCCGGCAGCCAGGATGTACACGGAGATGTTGTCCATCACCTGGATCAGGGTGAACATGATCCCGGCCAGAATGTAGGTCGCCGGGATCGCGAACACCGCTGTGGCGCCGGCCCGGATCAGGCCGACAGTGGAAGAGCGGAAGAGACTGACAACAACCTGCGCGGCAACAAGAATGACCATCACCGGGGCCATGACCTGCACCAAAAGCGTCAACATGCCGGGATACACCACCGTGGTGACCTGGCCACCGACATGGGTGTTGACCGTCCCGCCGATCACAGAGACCCACCAATTCGAGTTCATGTCCGTCGAACTGAAAGCGCCCTTGATCACATCGAAAACGCTCGCCGCGAACCCCTGGATCCCGCCGTCGAAAAACTTCTGGATATCCTCTGCCGGCCCCATCGGTGCCAGCGCCGCGAACCTCACCGGATCAGCCCAACCCCAGCAAAGCACCGGCGGCCGCGGCGACCGGTGCCGGCGCCAGGGAATTCGTTGTAGCCCAGAACACCAGCCCGCTGACGGAGCCGATCACCGCGGCGCCCAGTAAACCCCAGACCAGGATCATGAAGCCCGTGGACTGCGCCCCGGACATCGAACCCAGCTTCCCGGCCACCAGCAGAACAACACCGATAATCAGCACGATCACCAGCAAAACGATGCACGTCACCATCACACCACCGGCAATATCACGCAGCACCGGCAACCACGGAGCCGTGTTATTGGCAGTGACCTTCGGATCAATCCCCTCCGCCGGAACGGAGACCAACAACTCAGTCAAAACACTCATCAGATACATACCCTTCAATCAGTTCTTGCACTCGGATGTGTTGCGGGGAGCTACCTCGATTTGCGATCCTCCGGCATAGACCTCAACCTTCGAACACGGATCGGCTACATGGTTCTCAGAGGTGCACTGGGGTCCCTTTGGCAGCCAGATGACGCTGCCCGTGTTCTTGTACTTTTCGCTGTCTTCATCGGAGAGCAACGACTTCACCGCTCCGGCAATGTCATCTTGGTTGAACAGGCCCGCCCCTAGTTCAACCCTGCTTGCGCACGTCGATTTGGCCGGCTTTTTGGTGATCTCGACGGTTGGCTGCTGTGCCCCGGCGGGCATGAGGTTGAACTTCCCGAGACCGGAGCCCCAGAAGATCAGGCCGCCGACGGATCCGATGATCGCGGCACCGAGGAAGACACGGCCGGACCACATCAATGACTTGGCCTGGGCGTTGGAAAGAGCCGTCATCTTGCCGATCACGAACAAGGTCACTGACACGATCGCGGAGATGACGACCAGCACGATACAGCCGGTCAGGAACTGTCCCGCGAAATCCCGGAGCCCCGCCAGATAATCCGGTGACTGGTCGGGGTTCACCGGTTCCGGTGCCAGCGGAAGCTGGCTGAACCCGGTGGCGATGCCTTCAAACATTGGTTTCCCTTCCGCCGGCAAACTGTTGTGCTGCCGGCATGTCTATGGAAGGTTCATTGCCCTGTCCCGCAGCCATGTGTCAGAGCACAAGAGAAGACGGCCCCTGCACCGGCGGCTAAATGCGCCAGGTGCAGAGACCGTCCGTGGAGGATGGGGCGTGAAGCGGGTCTCAGCGTTTGAGCTGCAGCGGCCTGATCATGTCTCCCAGCCACGGTGCGCCCGGTTCGAGGCGGTTCAGGTGTACCCGGTAGTCGCCGTCGTTTGTCGGGACGCTCGCCCATACGAAGTACGGGTTGGACCGGTCCTCATCCAGCCGCGGCTGGCCGGTAACCGAGGTGGCCGTGAAGTACTTCAGATCAGCGCGGGACCATGCCTGCTGTGCCCGGGGGGTCAGCAACGGTTTGATCCGTGCCTGCCACTGGGATGAGGTCAGGGTGGTGGCGGTGAACGCACGCATCACATCATCGGCCGCGACCAGCGCGGCACTTTCGGCATCAGCGTTCCATGCCGGCTGGGCCGTCTCGACACCCTGCCCCTGCATCGGCGGGGCCGGATTGCCGGTAAACGGCGGCGATACAGACGCAGACGCCGACCCGTTGCCCGGCGCCGGTTCCCCAGTGGTCCCCGTTACCGTTCCGGTGGGCTGCGCGGCAGTTTCCGGAGGTGAGGTGACGTCCACGACCGGCCCGCCCCCGCAGCCGGTCAGGAACACCAGCGCCAGGGCTGCGCCGAGCACGGCAGCTGGCATTGCCCAACGGTCGGGCTTCCGGGCGGCTGTGGTTTCGTTCGTCGTCATGGTCTTGTCCGTTCCGTGTTCATCCGGCTTGGGGTTCAGCCGGCTTTGGGCAGGTGCAGGAAATTATCGGGTGCACTGTTGGCCCGTTTGATCGTGTAGTACTTGTGATCGTCCGGCGGGAACCCGAAGTTATAGCCTTCCTCGATGAAGGACCCGTCCTTGAGGACTTCCTTCACAATGGCAACGTGCCCGTAGCCTGCGGAGGAGGCATTCGCGTTCGAGGGCCCGTACCAGACCACGGCCCCGACGGTGGGTGTCTTGTCCACCGGCCAGCCCTTGTTCTCCCATGCGGCCCTGTAGTCACGCGCATCACCCAGGACGCCACCGTCCGGACGGAAGTTGCCGTTCATGATCTTCCACGGCGCTTTCGTCACACCGAACTGCTGGTTCAGCCGCCACATCACAAAGTCCACACACTCACCGTGGAAGGCGTTGAACTCCGATTGGGACCCCGCCGGGCAGCCCGCGTAGCCGCCATTGGCGTTCAGGATGCAGTGCGGCAGGTCCTTGAAGGGGTAGTCATCATTCCCGCTGGAAGTGCCGGTCGCAAGGTCACAGTCCCCCGAACCCTTATCCTCGCCGGCGGTGACAGCGTCGGTGCCGTCCTTGGCCGCGAACTCGTTCGCGAACTGCCTGATCCGTGTCACGTACTGGGCGGTTTCACCGTTGTCCGGGATCCCGCCGACAGCGGTCACCCCGCCCCAGCCCGCGTTGTAGCCGGCCAGGGCAAGATCCACCGGGTCCCCGGCGAACCCCGAGGCCTTCGCCTGCTTCAGCAGCTCCCCCATGAACTTCCCCTGGGCGCTGATACCGGCCTGCGGGTCGGACGGGTCTTTTCCCTGCCCGTAGCTCGCCCATGTGCTCGGCATGAACTGGGCGATGCCGCGGGCCCCGGCATGGGAGACGGCCTTGGGGTTGAAGTTGCTTTCCTGCCGCAGCTGCCCGGCAAGGATCGGCGCCGGGATACCCGAGGCCTTCGCGGCTTCCCTGATCGCCTCGACGTACTCCGCTGGGACCTTACCGGCGGCCAGACCGGCCCCGGGCAGAGGTGCCACGCACGAGGACGGGTCCGTCGAGGCGCCAGCCCTCCCGCCGGATACCGCGCCGAGGACGACAGCGACCAGCAGCGACGCCGCGAACAGGATCGTGATGAACAACGCGCCCCCGGCCCGGCTAAGCATCTTCATCGGTTGCCGCCCAACACCACAACGCACCACGTCAAAATGACGGCGATCACGGCGATACCCAGCGCTGCCCGTGTCAGGGCACTGCGTGAAAACCACGCCGCCGCCCTGCCCCTGACCGTTGTCCGGTCAAAGCCCGTGGCACCATCCTGCGGCGCCGCGGCGTCCACCGTGTCCTGCATGGCCCCGAGGATCCTCTGACGCGCCGCACGCCGGGCCAGACGCTTCTGTTCACGCTTGCCCGGCTGCTGGGCGGACATCATCTCCTCCAACTGCGAACGCTGGGCGGACATCATCTCCTCCAGCTGCGCACGCTGCCCGGGACTGAATCCGTCCTCCTGCCGTCCGGTGCCGTCCATGTTGAAAGTCATGCTCTCCCCGTTGCCTGTTGCCGGTGTTGTCAATGGTGGTTCGCTTCCGGACCCGCTCCAGCTGTCTCAACACCTTCCAGGACGGTCCGGGCGACCTGCAGGAGCCAGTGCGCCTCGACGACGTACTGCCGGCAGGTGTTCAGCGAGTACCCGGTCACCTCCGCCATCGATGCGGCAGTGACCTTCCCGAACCCGCCGGCACGGACCACAGCGACGGACAACGCACGCGCCCACGAACCATCCTCGTTGCCCTCCACCGGCAGACACCCCAGCAGCGTCCCGACGGTCACGGGGTCCCCGGCGGACCGGGCTGCCACGGCCTTGCGGACGACGTGGGCGCACCGGACGACTTCCCGGCGGGAATCCCGGAGCGCCTCCTGCGAGATGCCCAGCGCCGCAGAGGCTTTCGGCACGCTGCCCTGGTAGACCATCCACAACGCCGCGACCCGGCGGAACGAATCCGGATTAGCCACCAGCTTCTCCGTCAAAGCCAGGATCTGCCGGGACTCCGCACTGGCCGCCAACCGCTCGACAACCTCTTGGGCGAAGTCATCCTCCACGAGATTCAACGCCGGGTCAGGCCCGTCGGATTCACCCTCCAGCCGGCCCTGCAGCCGGCCTTTCGCCCCGGCCCGTTTCGCGTGGTCATAGGCCCGGCGCTTGGCGATCGTCAGCACCCAGCCCTGCACATGCCCCAGCTCCGGATCAAACGAACCAGAGGCCTTCAACGCCGACTCCGCCGTGTCCGCCACGACGTCGTCCACATCCTGCCCCAGCCCGAAACCGGCCAGAATGTTCCACACAGCGCCCCGCGTCTTCGGATGCATGACAGCCTCCGCGATTCGCGTCTCCATGCCAGTGATCCCCCTGCCCTGACCAGCCGACATCAGACCTGAACACCGCCGGAGACCGTGCGTGGACGCTCAAGAACCCGCGGCCCGCTGCGCTTCGCGGCCCTCTCGGCCCGCCACGCCGCCAGCTCATCCCCGCTCATCGGTGCCGGCTCCAAAGCCGTTTCGGCGACAAGGTTTTCCGTCCGGCACGCCGGGCAGTGATCCGCCGCGTACTGGCCATGATCCGGCTTCGGACACGGGGTCTCCCCCGGCCCCAGCAACCCCCTGGACCGCGTCACCACGGCGAACCCGGCAGCAGCCGTTGCGCCGCCGGCAGCGGGCGCCGCTGGTCCGGAACCGGCCGGTGCTGGTGCGAACCGGTCCGGGTCGTTGAGAACGCACTTGACGATGAACGCCGACGGATTTGAAACCTTCGCCGTCGCCCTGGACAGCGCCTCATCGATGACCCAGACCAGCTTCTCGGACCGGCACGGGCCAAGGACCGGCTCCAGCCGGTGCTTGAGCCCGGCCAAGTCCACTCCCCGATGCTTCGCAGGCTCATCATCAATCACCGTCACCGGAACGACCTCAGCGGCAGGTGCCGTTTCGCGCCCGGACTGATGATGATGACTTAAGTCATCATGAGGTTCCTTAAAGGAGGCGTTTACACAATTTGCACTTAGGTCCGACGTATTTTGCACTTTGGTGGAGCCTAAGTGCAGATTCTGCACTACTGGTTTTCCGGAGTTTTTGCCCTGCCCCGTGGGCCTAAGTGCAGATTCTGCACTACTGGTTTCTTGCGGAACTTGCCCACTGGTTTCCTCCAAGGAAGGCTCACCTGCAGGCCCCTCATCGGGCCTAAGTGCAGATTCTGCACTACTGGCTTCTTGCGGAACTTGCTCGGTCAGGTTCGCTAACGCTTCCTTGCGGAATCGCTCGGCTTGAGCCTTGCGTTCCTTTGTGGACACCGCACCCCGCCACACCGGCGACGCATGCTTCCTGTTCTCCAGAAGCAGGAAGAACAGGTTCGCCGCCCGCGAGCCGTCCTGGTGGTGGTTCCGCTCGCACACCACCAACCCCAGCTCGACCAGTTCCTTGATAGCGGCCACCAGGGAGCGTTGAGACAAGCACGTCTTGTGGGCCAGATACTCGTACGAGGGGAAGAGATAGCCGTCGTCGTCGGCCGCATCAGCCATGGTCACCAACACGAACTTGGCTCCCTGCCGAAGCTCCTTACTGAATGCCCATGTCAGGGCTTTCGAACTCACAGGATGCCTCCGATCTCTGCTTGCCTGCGGGCACGGTCTGCGTTGACCTCATCAAGAAATTCTTGGGGCACCGCCCTTTCTTGGGCGGTGTTCCCCAGCTGCAGGCACAATGCCTGGTCGTGTCCGGCCTCCGCCACGGCGGCGCTGTCCGGCAAGGACGTGCTTTTCACCAGGCCCTTCACCACCAGCTCGGCCAGAGCGGCCTGGACCCTCCCCTGCGGCTCACCAGTCAAATGTGAGAGATACCCGTGGCTGAAGACGACAAGGCCGGCATCGTCTGCGTCATGTGCAAGCCTCAGAAGAACATTCCACGTCTCCGCGGATACCTCCTTCTCAAACGCCCATGCCATAGCTTTTGTGCTCACGCGTTGGTACCTTCCTTCAACACTGCACCGGCAAACAGGGCAGGCTGGGTGGCTTTCAAATCGTTGAGGCGGGTCCGCCCGGTCCGTTCAGAGACGTTCAGGAATTTCGCGGCGGCCTTGCCCGTCGGCTGGGTGCCGGCGCTCAGCTGGGCGCCCACCCATTGCTCCAGATCCATAGCCTTCGGCTTCCGCCCGACAACACTCAGAGAAGGCCGGGGTGAAACATTAAGGGCAGGAACAGGGGCAACATGGGACGTCAGCCCATCGCTGGAGGTTTCAGCCGGTACTGCGGGAACTGATTCCGTGGACGGCGCAGTGGCGGCACCAACAGGAACAGGCACGGCAGGCTCATCCTGTGTGACGGGCAGGGACGCCCGTACGGCCTCACCAGCTGTGCTTTCGGCGGCAAGCCATGTAGCCGGCACATGGGCTATCTCAGCCTCGGGCAGAGGCTCACCACCGCTACCAGGGCCATCCGGTGCAGTGCCGACAGACCCTACGGTCAGTTTGGCGGCAGGCTCCCCTGCGTCCGGCCTGCCGATCACCAAACGGCCCAGCTGCTCTGTAGCTGCAAACACGGCCAGCGGAGCCAGTGAAGCAATCGCCGCACCAATGATCTGCTGACCGAAGTCCGGGTGCGGGATCGACAACGCGTGGGCCGCATTGGCCACCATGGAAAACACCGTGAACCCGCCCAAGGAAATCCAGGACGCCCACGTCCGCTCCCCGCGGTGCCGGTGGATCAACACCGCCAGCGTGTAGGCAAGGATTGCGACGTCGATGAACACCGGGACAGCCCAGCGCAGCCAGACCGGCAATCCGGCCCACGCCGCGACCTCATGCAGACCAGTAAAGGAGACCATGAACGAGGCCACAGCCAGGAACCCGACGAGGCAAACGGTCAGCCACAGAGTGGCCATGGAATCCGGATTGATCCGGTCAGTCTTACGATCTATCCCGGGCGTCATGACGCAATCCCCTTAGTCAAATATTCCGTGTCAAGGAGCGGGAACTTACTTGTCAGCTCAACCACTGCCTGTACACTGAATCCGTTGATGAAAATCTTCTGTTTCGTAGATGTTTGTTTGGAAACAGCCCCTGGGAGTCCAATCCGGGGCTGTTTCCGTTTAAGGCCTGCGCTTCCGGGAATGCAGTGCATCCAGGAACCTCCCCAGCTCATCCACCGCATCCGTGACAACGGCAGTCAACGCCACCGCATCATCGACATCGCCGGAGAGCACCTTGACGTCAATAGCCGTCAGCACGTGGGACAACGCCAGGACTCCGCGGGAAGCGTCCGCAGCCAGCTCCGTCAACGTCTCCGCGTCCGAATCCTCATCAACCGTCAGCGTCGTGGGATCCAGCGTGATCTGCCCCGCCAGCTTGATCACCAGCGGCAACGGCGAATCCATCGACCCCGTCAAACGCCGCGCAGCATCCTTACGCTCCCGCGCCGGCCGCGACGTAAACGACGACGGCGACAACGCCGCGATCCCCATCTCCGACGGCGACATATTCAACAACTCATCACTCAACGGAACATCCTCAAACGTGCCGCGCTCCGGCTTCCTGGGCCGGGCAGGGGCTGCCGGGTAGGACTTGCCATCAAGGCCCACGACGTTAGCCTCTGCAGGTGGCACATATGTGCCACCTGCAGAATTGTCCGCGACTTCGATGGCTCGCCTGCTGCTGGCAATATCGCGCTCAATGGTCGTATGGCTAGCCTGAAGGGCGGAACCGATCGCCCGCGTACTCATGCCCGCCTCACGCATCGACATAACCACTGCCTGCCGCTCCTCACGGGGCGGCTGCAACGCCAAAGACCCAAACTCACCCTGGCAATACGCATCCCACGAGCTGTATCCCATAGCGGCCCATGCTCTCCCTTGATACGCCGTAATGATCAGCGTGTAGGAATGCTCCAAAGCAACCTTGATCTGACGGGTAAGCTCTCGCGCACTTTGTGCATCCAGAGAAGAGGAATGTGATCGGCCGCATCCAGGGCCCGCCACATCCACCCCAGCCGGCCGCTCCTCGGTCAACGAGTCTGAAAACGACGTCTGCCGTTCACTGCTGGTCATATGAATCCCCTTCAGTGCTCAGGCGTCGGCTGGTCCAGTCAGAACGATACACGCCTGTAGTGAACATGTGCAACGCCTGTAGTGAGCATGGCTTATTCATTTAGCAGGTGCTGAACGGACGTTACGATGAATTGGCTCCGTTGCTCTTCCCTGGATCGGCGCTGGAGGGTGAGACGTAATGCTGACAACACGGCTTGGCCTGGTCTGCCTGGCGTTCCTTGTACCGACTGCAGCGCTATCTGGGTTCGCGGTTGTCATGGCCCGCAAGGTCGTTAAGCGGGGCCCAAAGGACTACCGCCGAGCCGAATTGACAGATGACGGACGAGGAATCCGCATCGATCTGGACGACTACACCAAAGCCCCGGGCGACTTTGGGGTGTTCGACCCTGCGGCCGCGAGCTACACGAGAGTCGGCGAGGTTACGCTGATCGATGAGGATCAAAAGTGCGTGGAGCGGCGGATCGATCCGCCTGGCTCCGGTCCGGAATGTCTGGGACCACTGGTCGATTGGACCCCCGATGTGTTCTTCGAACCGTCTGCGGTCGGCGGACGCTACGAAGAGGTGGACATCCCCACCTCCTACGGTGCGGCGCCGGCATGGCTTTTCGAACGTGAGAACACCGACGTATGGGTGATCCATATCCATGGAAGCTGGACCGACCGCGCGATCATGTTCCGCGACGTGCACGCTTTCAGTCCCTTGGGATTCACCTCCCTGGTCCCCTCATTTCGCAGCGACCCGGAGGTCAGCCCGCCACAGGCCGAGTCGAGCCACCTGGGGCAAACCGAATGGCATGACGTGGAAAGCGCCGTGGCCTACGCCGTAGCTCATGGGGCCAGACGGATCATCCTCTCCGGCTGGTCAATGGGCGGGACCATTGCCCTGCTTACGGCGGAGCGCAGCGCATATCGGGAGCAGATCGCAGGGATTGTTTTGGTGGGGCCCGTCACGAGCTGGCGTAAGACCATCACAGCAGGGGCGGTGCGGGCCGGCGTACCGGCGATCGGGGCCGGGCTCGTCGTGCGTCTTTTGCAGGCTCCCCTATTTGCGAAGATGCTCGGGCTACAGGAGCCGATCGACTTCGATGCACTTGAATGGGTCGATGTGCCTGACCGGGTGGCCGTCCCGACGCTGGTCTTGCACTCCAAAGCGGACCAAGAAGTTCCCTGGGAGATCTCGGCCGCGTTCCAACGGGCGAATCCTGGCACCGTCACCCTGATTCCGTTACCTGAGGCGCATCATACTCAGGAGTGGAACGCATCGCCTCACGCTTTTACCAGCCAACTGACCGGATGGGTCAACAGGACGATCGCGACTGGCCAAAGCTAGACACGCGCGTCCAGCTTGGCTTCAATTCGAGCGATCCTGTCCTGCCTCGGTTCCGGGAACGTAATCAAGTTGCCGCGCTCGTAGTTGTGCAGAACAATAAGGCTTTTGTAAATGCCATTTTCGAGCGTCTCATTTAAAAGATCCCACGCGGGGCTGAGGCGTGACCGGTCAGCATTAACTCGGATCCTTAACGCAGTGAGCCAGAAAGCATCGGCCGTCCAGAGACGCACCCTAGCGAGCTGCTTTGAGAGGAAGAGAATGAGCCAACCAGCAGCCGTTACAGAGAGGCCGCTATAGAACAGTCGATCCCACCAGGACCCGATATCTAGGGCTAGGGCGTGCCAGGGCGTGAAGTGGAAGAGGGCCACATAGGCGATATGACAAGAGCACGCCGCCGCAACGATGAGCAGCCCTATCGTGAATGCGGCGTACAGGCCCTTAGCCTTGTGACGCAGCATGTAGACCGCCCTAAGCACGGTAAACAACAGGGCGATCATGTACATACCGCTATAGACAACTGTTGGGAGCTGGTCCAGCCGACTAACAATGAAGCTCGCTGCCGTTGGAGCTTTATCCTCAATGAGCGCGAAGCTGAAAGCCATGACGGGAAGGATAAGCAGCGGCGCGTAGTAGGTCCATCTGACTTCGTCCACGTTCGCCAAGCGGCGCACGCTGTCGTTAAAGAAGAAGATTGCCAGCAGCGCAAAGCTGCTTTGGAGCAGATTTGTGACGTTGATTCCGCCGAGGGCACTGTCAAGGTCCTCTAGTGGCGTGACGGTTCCCAGCACATAGAGCGCAGCGAGGCCGAACACTGACGCCAGCCACGAAGCGCGGGCCTCCTTCATCTTCACCATGGCAGGGATCCGTAGGAGGCATAGGGCGCTTAGCAGCGCAAAAAGCAGTAGTCGCATGGCTCAGCAGAGGAACGGATCGGGATCGGACGAGCTGTTCCCGCGGGTCTTCTTCGACATCTCGAAAGCGAAATCCTCCACCCAACGTTCTACGGGATGATTCGGAACGGCTCGGCAGCTGATGTTAATTGCGTCGGCGGTTTCCCTCAGCATCTCTTCCGAGAGGGACGGCAGAGCCAAGGGAGTTTGAAAGCTCTCCAAATAGATGTGTCCAAGCTCATGATAAATGCAGTGAAGTTTGTATTGCAGCGAGTTCTGCGGGGGAAAATAGACGTTGATGCGATCTTCAAATTCAGCTTTGAAGGCAGTCAGCGCTCCCCAAGACTCCTTGTACTCGATCAGATTGATCGGCTTCTCACAGAGCACGGTCAGGCGCTCAACAACTTCCTCCATCGATGTCGTGCCAACTCCGCATAACTCACGAACCTTTTCCTGGACCGGCGGGAGAGCCATTCACTCGTCACCGTTCATCGATGCATCGATAATTTTGGTGATCGTCCTCAGAGTTTCCGGCGAAGTCGCTCCCAGGTTTCTCGCGGCGAAATTCTTCACCTTGAGCTTTCGCATCTGGACAAGAAAGTCCATCCGCGCTTCGACCTCGGGCGGAGTCTCACTGTTGAGATCACACAGATAAGTAGCCGGCACGTCAAAAACGAACTCAGCGATGCCCTTTAGGAGTTCTTGATCTGTCACCAGGCTGCCAGTGCCATTGATCAAGTAGGACCAGCGGGTTCGCGACAGGTGGATTCCGTGGGTAGAAAGCGCTTCCTGGACATGAGGATAAGTCAGCGCAGTGTTGTTGTCGGACTCCCAGATATCCACCAGGATGCCCATGCGATCCGCTAGCCGCTCTTTCTTCTGTTGCTGCGTAAGAAACACGCTGCGGCCCCCGTTTGCCATCGTTAAAGCTCCTTCAGCCAAGGTCAGCTGCTTGTGGTGTAGACCGCCGCATAGGGCAGGCTGACAGCTGACACAAAATGTTACCTGATGCCATCCGGAGCGTACAGGCAGTGCGCAACTATTGAGTTGTGCATGTGCGGAGCATGTATGCAGGCTGTCGCTTGCTTGCTCTCTGGGGGTGCGATCGCCGCCATCGCGACACGTTCTGTATATCTACAGGTTCTCTTAAGCCGGGGTTAGGGTGGTCTACATGGAGGAATACCGCGCACCCAAGCTGATTGGGAAGAGGGCACCACTGAACTGTCTGGTGCTCCCAGACCAGCATTACCGAGCCTGGATGGCGATGCAGCGGTACAACATGTCCTTCGGCGAGTATGTCGGCGCACTGATCGACCGCGCGGCCGGGCTCCCCAACAAGCTTGACGGCATGCACCAGGAGGCCCTGGCTATCGATAAGGCCGGTTAGACGAAGAAGGCCCGCTTTCGCGGGCCTTAACTTCGAAAATTCCGGGGTTGTTTTGAGGAGAATGAATGAGCGATCCAATACAGCACCCAATCTCGAAACTGGGATTCTTCCTCGAGTACACCAGTCCCTGGCTTATTGAACTCAGCGAAGCTGCCGCCACCTTAGAACAAGCCCGCAGCAAGCCACACGTCCTCACCGATCATGATGTGTCCGAAACTCGCAGGGTTTACACCGAGCAAGCGGAGGATCTGACCCTGTTCGAGGACACCTCGGCCCGTTGGGCAGCCCAGGCCAACCTCACCGCTGAGCAGCGCGCAGGGCTTGCCACGCTGGGAAGCAACCTCGTCCAGTTGCGGCACCTCAACACATCCATCCTGGAACTCACTGACTACCTTGAAACACGCACCATTGAACGTGTCCTGGCAACCCCGGACATCGAACTGGGCCTGAGCGAATTCCTGAAACACTTCAGCGGCCAGCGCCCAGACACAACGAACTGACGGCTTACCGCCACTGACCGTTCCGTTGTTGCTCACGACCCGTCACCGAACCAAAACGCCGGCTTGCAGTCACCAACGGCGCGGTTGAGGTCTCGTACCGGGACCACGTCCTGCAAATGGGTGAGCGCCGCCTACAGGAACTCGCAGCCAAAACCGCACTACGTCCCGACCATCGGCATGTGCAAGTCAGAGAATCCAATTCCCACACATGCGTGACACCCGCCAACCTTTTTATTTAAATTCGCTAGCGTCCGGCGTGTCACCCGCCAACCTTTTTATTTAAATTCGCTAGCGTCAATCACATGGCAACTCGACAAGGCCCTGGACGCCCTCCGCTTCCTGGAAGCAAGGACCGCCACACC
>NZ_CP047900.1 GCF_009911795.1 Pseudarthrobacter psychrotolerans
ATGAGCGAGTCCATCCCGCCGGCTCTGCAACCACCGGTTGCTGTTGCCCTGGCGAAACTCGTCAAGACATTCCCGGGACCCGATGCGCTGCCAGGCGTGATGTATTCAGAACCCAAATGGGACGGGTACCGGACGATCGCCCTCATAAATTTTGACGGGGTGACGCTCTGGTCCCGGCAGGGCAAAGAGCTCACACGGGTCCTGCCTGACCTGGCCGCAGCCCTCGGGGCTCAGGTCCCGCCCGGTGTCGTCCTCGACGGCGAAGCCGTCATATGGATCAGGGATCGGCTGGACTTCGAGGCGCTGCAGCGTCGCATGGTCACGTCCAGGGCGGCTCTGCCGGCGCTGGTGAAGGAATTGCCAGCCGCGTTCGCGGCCTTCGATGTTCTGGCCGTCGCCGGGCAGGACGTCCGCGGTGTCCCGTTCGCCGGTCGCCGGCAGCTGCTCGAAGAATTGGCCCGGGAATGGGCCGCCCCGCTGGCCCTCTCCCCCACCACCACAGACCCTGAACTGGCAAAGACCTGGCTACGGGATCTTCCCGCCACCGGGATTGAAGGGCTCGTTTTCAAGGGAGGATCTCAGCCATATGACGCCTCCCGCTCCTGGTTGAAGTTGAAGCACAAGAACGTTCTGGACGTCGTGTGCGCCGGCGTCATTGGGCCGTTGACGCAGCCCCGCGCGATCATCGCGGGCTTGCCCATTGATGGGCAGCTGCGGATCGTCGGCCGCTCTACAGTCCTTTCAACACGGGCAGGGCGTGAGCTGGGCCGTCAACTGCGCCCGGCGCAGCCCGGGCATCCGTGGCCCGAAGAGATCAGCGAAACCTCGCTGAACAGATTCAGCAAGGACAAAGGCCCGGTGCACCTGACGCTGGTAGAACCGCTCGTCGTTGAAGTGGCGGCCGACGTCGCGTGGTCCGGTAAGTCTTTCCGACACCCCTTATCGATGGTCCGGGCCAGACCAGAGCTGGATCCCGCCGCCGTCGAACTCCCGCCGCACATCAAGGACCGGTAAACCCCTTAAATCGCGTTGGACGGGTTGTGCCCACTGGGGCAGGTGGAGCCCTCCGCACAGCTCAAAGCTGTCCCCATTGGGTACAACCCGTTCGTTGTCGGTGCCCGCCCCTATTCTGAACCTCTGCAGCCTGGATGGCTGCATTTTATGGAGTGTCGATTCGAATATATGTTCTAAGGTTGTGGTATGTCCTCCCCCGAGTATGCGGCCGCGCTGCAGGCGCAGTACACGCGGCGTGCCGGCCCGATCGGGCTGACCGTGGAAGAGCTCGATTTCGAACATTTCCCGGCCAAGAACGGGTTCCCGGGAATCCCAGTGAAGGCCTGGATCCGGTTCCCGAACTGCGCGGAGCTGGTAGACGGCGAGGTGTACGCCTGGACGGCGAAAGCCGCGGAAGTGACGTGGAAGGACGGGCCGGTGACGTACCGGACGTGGGTGTGGAGCTCGGCGGTCACCCGCCGGGAAGAAATGATGAACAGGAATTTGGGAGAGCGGACCAGCCGTGACAGCAACAGCAAGTGAAACAGCCCTGGACGTCCCCGTGGATGTCCGGTTCACCGCGGTCGGCATTCCCCTTGCCGTCCGCTACGACGGGCGCGTGTGGGCAGTCGCGGCGGAGCCGCTGCACTGGTTCGCCAGGGACTCCTGGTGGGAGACACGACGGTCCGCGCCGGTAGGCGTTGGGAACATCGTGGATATCGAATTTTGGAGGGTACAGGTCAAGCTCTCGGCCAACTCAGCCTTGCGGACATTTCTGCTGCGCCGGGAGCCAGTAGCCACTCAGTGGCTCTTGGAATCCATCAGCTAGTGCCGGCTGCCACGTACCGCTCCCCCGTTCCGGAACGGTTGTGGGAGCGGATCCGGGATGAGTTCAACCTGCCCGCCCTGGAACAGGTCCGGGAACGGTTCTCCGCCGTGCACGAAGATCCCGCACCGGTGATGCGGCAGCTCGTTCGGGTCTTCATCGATGAGGGGACGTACTGCCCTGGCTTCCAGTTCCGCCCTGACCTGTCCTTGTACCCGGTCGTGGTGGGACTCTTCGAACGGGCGATGGAGTTACGGATCCCGCATAACTACTTCGCACTGTGGATGATGGTCCCCTGCACGGGGCTGCGGGGCGCCCGGCCAGTGGACCTACGGGAGAACGGCAGCGCGTCGCCGCTCTTGGCGGCGTTGGAACGGACGTTCGCAGGGCCGGCCTAAAATATGGGGGTGAAAGTGATCCTGAGCGTAGAGCCTGCCGACGGTCAGCGGACTTACGTCGACGCCGAAGGCGAGACGTAAGAGACAGCCAAAGCACAAGCGGAGGCCCAGATCCCCGAAGGATCAAAGGCGATCGCGATCCGCACCAGGGAGAAGGAATAGCAGGGACCGCCTGGGGAAGCTTTGGCCAGCGGGCTAAGAGCTCATAGGGTTACTGCGAAGGTCGTTTCCCGAGTGGTGTGCTGGACAGTGCATTGCGAGCAACAAGGGGAATGACCTTCATTTGTTCGTTCTCGTGGCCTTCGTCGCGCAGAGCGCAGGAGGCTAAAACACACGTCCAGCGGCAAGCCTGTGGGCCGCATTTGCACCCGGGATGGTCACCGAGGATGACATTGAGCGGTGCAAAAACATCGCCATCTATCACCGCAAATCACAACCGGCCGGTAGCGGATCTGAAGGCTCGTCCTGATAAACGGTCGTTTGATGAGAACGCCCTGTAGCGCTGCAGACGACTTCGGAAATTTGTGCAGCCGACTTTGGAAGCTGACAGGCGTGACAGAAAATCGAGGGCGGCGGCCCGCTGCGTCGCCGAGATCGCGCAGGTCAGCCCTGTAAAGTTTCTGATACAACCCGACGACCGGCACGGAGCATGAGCATGAGCATGGCGACGATCACCAGTGGATCCTCGAACTTGAACGCCGCCAAGGCAGCGAAAAACGACGAGTTCTACACCCAGTGGGTCGACATCGAGCGGGAGATGAACGCCTACCTCGAGTACGACCCCGACGTGTTCCGCGACAAGGTCGTCCTGCTCCCCTGCGACGACCCCGAGTGGTCGAACTTCACGAAGTTTTTTGCCCTGCACTTCGTCGATTACGGACTCAAGAAGCTCATCTCGACGTCATACGCTCCAGACAAGAATCCTGCGGGCTCCTACTACACGCCGACGCTCTTCGAGATGGGCGACCCGCAGTTCGACGCGACGAAGACCCGTCAGAACGGCAAGAAGTTCGTCCTCGAGCGCGACGACGTCAACGGTGACGGGGTCGTCAATATTGACGACCTCAAGTGGGAGTACCTCGAGGACGACGGCGACTTCCGCAGCCTCGAGGTAACCGCGCTGCGCGACGAGGCCGACCTGGTGATCACGAATCCGCCCTTCTCGCTGTTTCGCGAGTTCGTCGACTGGCTAGCCCAGGGCGACGTGGTGTTCTCGGTTATCGGCAATCAGAACGCGATCGCTTACAAGGAAGTCTTCCGACTGATCAAGGAAAATCGCATGTGGCTCGGGAAGGGATTTCCGCGCAACATGGCTCACTTCCATACCCCATATTCCGTCCATAGTCCGTGGGTCGAGCAGAAGGGTGAGGGCATCGTCAGGGTTCCGGGTGTCCAGTGGTTCACGAACGTGGAGCACGGTCGCCGGCACGAGCCACTTCAGCTTATGACTATGGCGGACAACCTGCGGTACAACAAGAAGCTCATCAGCACACTTGACGGCAGAGCCGAGTACCAGCAGTACGACAACTTCGACGCGATTGAAGTCCCATTCACTGACGCGATCCCCTCTGACTACGACGGCGTGATGGGCGTGCCCATCACCTGGCTCGCGAAGTACAACCCCGATCAGTTCGAGATACTTGGCACCGACGAGTGCGACTACCCGCCGACGAAGACCTACAAGTCCAAGCGCAAGGTCGTGGACGGCGTCTCGTCCAAGTCCAATACCGGTTCGAAGGGGTGCTACATCCGCACCGAGTCGTTCGGCTCTGGGACCTACTTCGAGGTCGGTTATCCCGTCAAGCGCATCTACAAGCGAATCTTCATCCGCCACAGGGAGGCACAGTCGTGAAAACCACTCTCCAGCACTACTCGGCCGAGAAGATTACCGAGGGCTTCGTCTATAACGAGCTCGAAGGCAAGGGGCTCTTTGGCCTGTCTGGCAAGCTCGTGATCCAGCCCGAGTTCCAGCGCCACTACATCTACAACGACGGCAAGAAGGACGTTGCCGTTATCGACTCCCTGCTCAAGGGTTACCCGATCGGGCTCATCTACTTCAACGTGGCGGGTGACAAGCTCGAGGTCTTGGACGGCCAGCAGCGGATCACGAGCGTCGGCCGGTTCGTCACCGGCAAGTTCGCCATCAAGGTCGCCGGCAAGGAGCATACCTTCAAGTCGTTGCCTCCGGAGGACCAGCAGAGGATCCGCGAGAGCGCTCTCCTGGTCTACGAGTGCGAGGGCACCGAGACCGAAATCAAGGAGTGGTTCCGCACCATCAACATCGCCGGCGTCCCGCTCAACAAACAGGAGATGCTCAACGCGATCTACTCGGGTTCATTCGTCACCAAGGCCAAAGCCGAGTTCTCCAACTCGAACAACGCCAATATGCAGAAGTGGTCCGCTTACGTGAAGGGTGACCCCAAACGTCAGGAGATCCTCGAAGAGGCTCTGCACTGGGTCTCCTCAGCCCGGGGCAAGACCATCGACGCCTACTTGGCCCATCACCGTCGCGACACCGAGATCACCGAGCTGAAGAACTACTTCACCTCGGTCATCGACTGGGTGAGCAGCGTATTCGTCCGTCCACCCGACAAGGAGATGCGCGGGCTCGAGTGGGGCCGCCTCTACGAGGAACACCACACCACGGCCTACGACATCGCCCAGGTCGAGGACGACGTCAACAGGCTGCGAGCCGACCACGCGGTCAAGAACGCCAAGGGCATCTACGAGTACCTGCTTGACGGCAAGACCCGGACCCAGTTACTCGACATCCGAATCTTCGACGAGAGCACCAAGCGGGCCGGCTACGAGAAGCAGACGCAGAAATCGAAGGTCGACGGCACGTCAAACTGCCCGTTGTGCGCGCTCGGTAACGACAACAACAAGTCGCGCATCTATCAGCTCAAGGAGATGGACGCCGACCACGTCACCGCATGGTCGAAGGGCGGCTCGACGGATCTGTCGAACCTCACCATGCTGTGCCAGACGCATAACCGTGCCAAGGGCAACCGGTAGGACTCATGGCGAGGCGTTCGCTGGACAGCCGAGGATTTGGCACTCGGATCCGTCAATCACGCGACGCGCGCGGCTGGTCTCAGGAGGAGCTGGCAGCACGTGCCGACGTGTCGCGCCCGAGCATCGCTCGCATTGAGCGAGGTGATGACGTGTCGACGGCGACACTCGTGAAGGTCGCGTCAGCCCTCGGGCTGGCGGTGGAGATCACCGAGGGCGACAAGCACTGATCGGCAACGAGTGTCGGTTCCGCTCGAAGTTTGTGATGACCTGTTTCTTGCCCAGCCTAAGCCGCATCCGAACCGTCAGCGCCGATAACAGTGTCATTTCCGTGGCAGCCAGCACCGCCGGCCTTGTCTGGCCGGGCGAGACGTCATGTACTCGCCAGTCCCGGGATGGCGAAGTCCACGAGTCCGTGTCCGGCGGGTTCATTGAGGCCGGCGTCCCGGTCCCGTTCGTTGATCCAAGTCAGGAGCACGCCCAAACCTGACGTTAGGCAGCGGTGTACGGAGCGTCAGAATAGGATCCTCAGCGCAGTTCCTGCACGTCATCTCCGGCCAGTCCTAGATTCAAGTCTGACAGCCTGCAACGGTTCTGAACCCCCGCGAAAAGTATCCAAAAAGACCTCGCGCACACTGAAGCGAGACGAACGGAAGCCAGCAGTCCACCGTTGGGGTCAATTCGGGTTATCCACGGCTGGGAAATGGGAGCCGTTGGGGTAGCTCCCGTAGCAGCCGCAGCGATGGATAACCCACCAGGATTGTCCCCGGCTGTGGGCAGCGAAATCGATTGTCCAACACCTCCGTACTTGCGGCGATAAATGGCGGTGTTTTTGCAGCGCTACATGTCGGATTGCCCTGGCACTTATGTTTCATTGTCGGCTAGAGCAACTCCGCGAGATCAAATTTCCTGCGCAGCTTCGCGATCGGTCCGCCCCATGTCTTGGTCCGGAACGCCCACTGACCCGCAACCAGGCTGGGAGAAACACCAAGCACGTTAGCGAGGGAGACGATTCCATTTACAGTCGCAATTGCGGCAAGTTGTGCCCTGTAGGCTCGCGGAATGAGATGGTCCTCCGCGAAAGCATTGGCAGCTGTCTCTTGTGCATCCGCATCGTCGTCAGCCTTGAATTCATCAATGAACGTACTTCTTTTCGGGTGAAGAGCAACGTGAGCGATCTCGTGCAGAAGCGTGAACCACAAGCTATCGAGAGCCTTATATCTACTCGTCACCGCAATCATTGGCGTTCCGTTGACCCAACGCGATACACCGCTAATTCGAGTGTTAGGAACTTCTGGGACAAATACGAGAACGACACCCGCATCGAGCAAAAGTTCCTGCGCCTTCGTGAATGCTTTTCCTACGTCGTCATTGACAGTGAGCTTAGGAAGTAGGGCGGCCGCAGCCCGCAACTTCGTGGAATCGTACGTCGGCGCGTTTGCGATGAGGCCGGCGGCGTGAAGTTCCGATAGCCGGAGCCAGAGAGCCGTCAGGTTCGGATCGATGGAATGGATCTGACTTCTCTTATAGGACGCCTGTGGCTCAAGCCAGGTCTTGCCGTACGCGGTGGGAGAGGCCACCTCGAAGAAACGTAGAAGTTTTGCCACGGCGTCCGGACCGGAATCATTCTTGTCAATTACTTTGCGATCGATAAGCAACTGTCGAGGGAAGGAATTCGCCCATTCGACGAACCCGGCGAGAGCATTGCGCCTCTCCTTTCGCGCCCCGTATGCCTGATGTGCTGCCTCCAGGTGGAGCCAGGTGTCGGCAGAAACTCCGAGAATCTCTTCCAGCGTGACGGCAACGTCGGGAGAAAGCGCAGCTGTTCCCTTGATGACGAGGTTTATGTGCTTCGGGCTAAGCCCAGTACGGGCGGCGAGCTGCGCTTGGCTGATAGCACGAGCGTCGAGCTCGCGTTGCAGTATGCGGCCGGGCCGGGGCGCGAAGTCGAATTGCGTGTCTGTGGCGATGTAAGTGGTCATGAGTCTCGATTCAGATCGCAGGCCGGAGGATCGACCGGCCCCGAATGTGGAAGTCCTGGACGAGCAGCGCTTGCGATGTAGCGTGATCGGGCAATGCTGCCCGATTTGCGACAGCGCTGGGAACCCCGTCGGAACTTAGCGGAC
Source organism: Pseudarthrobacter psychrotolerans (assembly GCF_009911795.1). Lineage (NCBI taxonomy): Bacteria > Bacillati > Actinomycetota > Actinomycetes > Micrococcales > Micrococcaceae > Pseudarthrobacter > Pseudarthrobacter psychrotolerans. The sequence goes on from NZ_CP047900.1 coordinate 7,356, forward strand.
GTACATGCATCTCAACCTCCTCGATCGAGAGAGTCAGATTCCCCGCGTTGACGTCTATCCGGACGCTCTGAAACTTCACGATATTTTCGAGCCGTGGAGCGTAGGCGACGACGTGCAGGAGATCTTCAGCTGCCGCGAGCTGACCATTGGCGACAGCGCGAAGGTGCGCTCCCGAGACACAAGAGTCCTCAAGCTGAGGACTTATCCACGCGAGCTGCAAGCTTTACCTCTTTGGTAAACGGTACTTATGGTAGAGTCGGGTTTACCCGACAGGTATAGGCTACCTGCTTCCAGCCGGAAGTAGGAGCACCGCTACTAAGGAAGGAGGGCCAAATGGCCCCCAACGCAACCACCTCTTTGCAGATCTCCATCGACGGCAAGGCGTTCACCACCCAGGATGGCGACCAGGAGGCCGCGTCGCTGCTGCGTCTCGCTGGACGCGACCCGAAGATTTCCGATCTTTTCCTTGTCAACAAGAACGGCGTCGAGGAGAAAATCCGCGACGGCCAAATCATCAACCTGAAGGACGGTAATCGGTTCGTCTCCCGCCAAAAGGTTCGCTTCACCATCGACGGCGAGCCGCACAGCAGCTACGACGACGACCAGACTGCCGCCGCGCTGCTCCGCCTCGCCGGAGTCGACCCGACTGGCTACGACCTCGCCCGCATCATGCCTGCAGGCGGCACGGAGACGTTCCGCGACGAGCAGCTCGTGAAAATTAAGAACGGCGACGAGTTCGTGACCGCCAAGCATGTTGGAGGGGTCGCGTGAGCGATTCGAACGGCCTGACAGGGCCGACTCAACAGTTCATCAACGACATGACCGCCGTGGGCGCCAATGCCCGGGCCGACGGACCCCGCATCCTCTACGACGTCGTCGCGGTAAGCGGCGCTCTTGCTGGGCAGACTGTGACGACCGGGGTCAGCGTGTCCGAGGTGCAGAGCTGGCCTATGGTCCCTCCGCACTGGATCCATCTCCCAGACTCGGTCATGTTCCCTGCGACGAACATAGATGATACCGACTGCCAACCTGGGTGGAAGCGGCATTCCCGCGAATTCAGCTACACCGACATGTCAATGCCGCCGGCTCTCGCGTGGCTCAGGCACGTGCGAGGCTTCGTCTCGATCGCAATCCCGAGCGCAGCGTGATGCAGTACTCCGTAGCGATGACCGGTGAGGTCGAAGCGGCCATGCGTGACCACCTCAACCGCGAGGACGGCCAGGAGGACGTGCTCGCGGCGACATACGTCTTTTCGACCGGCGTCGAGCGCACTACCGCTCTTATTAAGTCCGTGATTTTTCCTGGTGAAGGTGAGCGACACGTGCACGGGAATGCGTCGTTCACCAGCGGATACGTGATTCGCGCCTCGAATGAGGCACGTGCCGCCGGCCATGGACTCGTACTGTTGCACTCCCATCCGGGCTCTGGCGGCTGGCAGCTTCTTAGCGACATGGACTGGGAGACGGAATCCGAGTATGAGCGCGTTGCCCGCGGGATTACGAAGATGCCACTCCTGGGGATGACACTTGGTGGTCGCGACACTTCCTGGTCGGCCCGGTTCTGGTTCGACCGGAGCGCTCCGACTTGGGCGGAGTCGGTGCGTTCGGTGTCTCCGAAGCTGGCCGTCACCTGGAACGACAGGATCCGTCGAATCCCCGGTATCACCCGTTCACAGCAACGGACAGTCTCGTCGTGGGGCGAGCGTACACAGGGCTCGATCGCGCGCCTGCGCGTTCTCGTGGTCGGTGGCGGCAGCGTCGGCCTCGACGTCGCGCAGCGCCTCGCCGCTACCGGCCTCGCGACGGTCGGCGTGATGGACTATGACGCCGTTGAGACGGTGAACCTGGACCGCATGATTGGCGCGACCCGCCTCGACGCCGCACTCGGGCGGTCCAAGGTCGACGTCGCAGCACGCTTGATGAAATCCGCCGCGACCGCAGAATCGTTCGAGGTCCATCGCCACGAGGTCAGCCTCACCGACCCAGTCGGCGTGAGCGCGGCGCTCGATTACGACGTCATCTTCTCCTGCGTCGACCGGCCCTGGCCGCGAGCGGTGTTGAATGCACTCGCATACACGGACCTCATCCCGGTCCTAGATGGCGGAATAGCCCTCGACACCTTCCCGGACGGGCGCATGCGCAACGGCATCTGGCGCGCGCACACGCTCGTCCCCGGACGCCCGTGTATGGCCTGCCTCGGCCAGCTCGTCATCGGCGACATTCCCCTCGACAAGCAGGGGCTACTGGATGACCCGGAGTACATCGCAGGAGCACACCGCGAAGCTCCCTCGCGCCAGAACGTCGCCGCGCTCTCCGCGAGCGTCAGCGCGGCACTTCTGGCACAGTTCGTCAGCCTCACCGCCCATCCGGGCGGCCGCGGCGTCCCGGCACCGCTACGTCACGTCCTCTCCACGCACACCCTCGAGCACTCCCCCGCGACCTCCGGCCCTACTGCCCTTATGAGAATGCGACGGCGGCAGGCGATACCCGCACCCCGATTGCTGAGCATCGCGAAGATTGGCGCGCCATCGTTCACGAACGTGCGACGAAGAAGAGCTCCCTCCGCCTTCGCGCCCTAGCAGCAACCGAGGATATCCTGCAGCGTGCGATCTCCCGACTCAAGTAGGGAGCACTGCCGCGGGTCGACCAGTCATGGTCGACCCGCGGGGCCGTTCGCGACAGGGCTTAAAGTCGTCACTGGGCAGGACCCAATTCCTTAGAACCGGGACACGCAATGTGGGGCACTCCTCCAGATGTCCTCTTACACCCGTCGGCTGCCGGCACGAAAGGCCCCGTACGGGTCACGCCCGCCTAGCGATTCCTGCCGAAGATGCTTGCGATGGCCTCCCTCTGCCGTTGCCGCTCGCGTTCGCTGGGGCTCCACCCACTGGCGCTGCTCTTGTAGTGGTTGGACGAGGCACCTGGCGGCTGCCACGCTGGCTTCGGCGGCCTCTCCGCTGCTTCCCGGTGGGCCTTGAGCTGTGCGAGCCTGGCCTGCTCGGGCTTGTCTCCGATGTACTCGGCCATCTCGGGCGGTGGCGCGAGAGCGCCCGAAGCCGAGATGCCCCACTCCGTCAGCGGCGCAGCCGCGTAGTGGGTGGGGCTTAGAATGTGGCCCTCACCCGTGGGGTGGCGGTAGCCTGCCGCGTAGTTCGCGACGAGGACGCCGATCGACTCATGTGCCATGTCCATGACGACGCTCGTCAGCGGCAGGTCCACGACCAGATCGGGAACGTCCGGTCCTGGGAGCCCTGGTAACCATAGCGGTCGTAGTACGAGCCGGCTCCCGGCTCATCTCCGCGGCCACGACAACACGCCGATCTGCCTTGTTGTACGCGACGAGAGGCTCTGAGGGTTCCCAGTCACGTGGGAAGAGCGGACGTATATCGATCATGCGCACAGTATGAGGCGATGGACTGACATTTCTGCTGCAAATCGCTGTTGGAAAGGCTCAAGGGATTAATCGTACAAATGCGTCCCACTCCCCTAGAAGTGGGATAGTGCGTCGGCAGCCTACGGCCAGGCAGCAGGGTGGCGATCTGTCTAATGCCGCATACACGTTTCCCAGCACCTCTGCACGCGGCCCACGCCACTGCCTACATCAGCCACGCACACAACCTGAGTGGGAACTACACGCGGAGCCTGAGCTTTGGTCGAAACTCGCTATAGGCTTGCGCCTAATACAGCTCAGCCTGACACCAGCTGGAGGAATTATGTGGGGCTACAGGCTGGACGGAGTGAAGATCGATTACTCCCGTCTGGACGAGGAACTCAAAGAACAGGCAAACGATTTTGTCCGTAAAGGAATTCACCCAGATCGAAACGATCCCTATATGGACGAATGGGCTCGTTGGAGGGTCGAGCAGATCTTTCCAACTCCTGGTCGGCTCCCAGCGCCACCGCGGAGACCCAGCTTTCCCCAGAACCTCATGGCCCTCGTAGGGATATGCAGTGTCGTTCCATCGGTCGTAGCCATTGCAATTTTGCCGGGAACAGGGGCGAAATATCAGGGGATCCTTGCTGCCGTAATCACCTTTTGGATTTGCTATGTGGCGCTGTGGGTCATCGCTTCCACGCGAGAGAAACGCTATTACAAGGCAAAGGAACAGTTTTGGACAAGGTATGACCCTCACCACGAGCATCGTGACGAGCTCCGGTCCGAGCTGGCGGGCCGACTTGGTTCAGAGATCAATGATGCGTGGTATGAATTCAGCAGGCCTATCGCCACGGTTCCGGCCAGCCAGGTGCCCTATAGGCCCCGCCGCGAGTTAGCGTGGACTCCTTGTGGGCCGCAACCTTCCGCCATGGCATCATGCAACGACCGGCAGGCGGAATTCTTGGCAAGGGATTGGATGCTGTTCTTAGGTGAATCCGGCTGTCAGGTATCTCCAGCAACCCGCGACGGCGGGGCAGACGTAGTTTCAAACCGCTTCGTGGCTGAAGTCAAGCACCACGCTGCGCCAGTGGGTCCCGCATTGGTGCGTCAGATCTTCGGTGTGGCCACCGCTGAAGGGAAGGTGCCGCTGTTCTTTTCCTTGTCTGGTTACTCATCTGCATCTATCGAATTCGGTGAACGAGTGAAGATGGCATTGTTTGTCTACGACTTCACCCAAGGAACCCTCGATGCAAAGACCCCGGCAGCGGAACTGGCCTTACTCAAAGGGCTACCAAGCCCGTCCCGATAACCGCAGCTCGTGAACTGCTTGAAGGTGTCCCAGATCCTTGGTTGTGGGACAGCCTCGGTGGGACACTCCCCCTGTGACTGTTAACTTCGTTTGGCGGTTTTTTCACGGTTGCCTTTGGCGGTTTTCAGTCGCAAAGCCGCGACTTACTCAGCGTCGTGATGGACACCGGCGAGCGGGCATCTTCCTGCAGCCCGGTGCTAGTTCGCCTTCAAGATAACAGCGCTGCCTTGTCCTCCACCGCCGCAGATTCCAGCGGCTCCCAGGTTGCCGGTGCCGGCAAGTGACAGTTGCCGGGCGAGGGTGCCAATGAGTCGGACTCCGGACGCGCCTATCGGGTGACCGAGGGCGATGGCCCCGCCGTGTTGGTTGACGATTTCCGGGTCCACGCCGAGCTCCCGCAGGGACTGGACGGCGACGGCTGCGAAGGCTTCGTTGATCTCGATGGCCGACAGTTCTGCGGCGTCGGTCCCGATTTTTTTCAGGGCTGCGGAGATGGCGTTGGCGGGTTGCTTGTGGAGCAGCACGTCTGGTCCTGCCACGAAGGCGTGGGCTTCGACGCTGGCCAGCGGGGACAAACCTAGCCGTTCCGCTGCTTCCCGGCTGGCCATGACGATGGCTGCGGCGCCGTCGGTAATCTGGGAAGAGTTGCCGGCGGTTATGGTTCCGTCGGCCCGGAAAGCCGGGCGCAGTCTGGCCAACGACTGGGTAGTTGTACCGGCCCTGATTCCGTCATCGTCCGTTACGAGGAGTTGGCCGCTGCGCGAGGCAAGCGGATAGGGTTCGATCTCGCCGGCGTGAAATGTCTTATGTCCCTCTGCTCGTTGGTGCGAAAGGGCTGCCCAGTCGTCTTGGGAACGTCTGTCTAGCCCGAATGCTGTGTTGCCGTCTTCGGTGGAGCTGCCCATGGAGCGGTGTTCGAAGGCGTCGGTCAGGCCGTCATTTTCGAGGGTGTCCAGGACTTCCATAGCCCCGTACTTCTGTCCGGACCTGACATGGAGGGCGTGCGGGGCACGGGACATTGATTCCTGTCCGACTGCCACGACGATGTCAGCTTCCCCGGAGGTTATGAGACGTACCGCTGCCGCCACGGCTTCCATGCCTGAGAGGCAGACGGCATTGAGGGTGATGGCAGGGACTGACAGGGGGATCCCTGCATTCACGGCGGTTTGGCGGGCTGGGTTCTGGCCGAGGCCTGCCTGGAGGACATGACCGGCAACGACGTAGTTAACGTCCGCGGGGGCAACGCGAGCACGGTCCAGGGCTGCGGTGACCGCATGCCCGCCAAGTTCGGTGGCCGCTACGTCGGAGAATTGTCCGTTGAACCTGCAGAAGGGCGTGCGGGCGTATCCGACAATCAAGGGGGTGTTCTCTGCGCTGTTGGAACGCTCCGGCAGCGACGGTTCCTGAGCCTGGAGGTTGGATTGTTCGGTCATACGAAGGCCGCGATTCCGGTGATATCGCGCCCGATGAGGAGTGACTGGATGGAGTCAGTTCCTTCGTAGGTGGAAACGACTTCCATGTCCGTCAGGTGGCGGGCCACGTGGTTTTCAAGCAGCAGGCCGTTGCCTCCGAGCATGTCCCGGGCTTCGGCGCAGATCCATCGGGCTTTTTGAGCCGTATGCATCTTGGCCACGGATGCCATGGTGGATGTTTGCTGGCCGGATTCTGCGAGTTCGGCCAGACGGAAGCACATCAGCTGCATGGCGGTCAGTTCCGCGAGCATGTTAGCCAGCTTGTTCTGGATGAGCTGGAAGCTGCCCAGCGGTTTACCGAACTGGATCCTGGTCCGGGCATGGGCGACGGCAGCTTCGTAGGAGGCGGCCGCGTGGCCGACGGATTCCCAGGCGGCGCTGTTCCGCGTTGCGGCGAGAACACGGCTGGCATCCCGGAAGGATTCTGCGTGGGCTAGCAAGTTCTCCTTCGGGATCCGGAGGTCCCGAATGGTGATGTCCGGTTGCAGGATGGCGCGTTTGCCGATCTTTCCCGTGATGACTTCGGCGCTGTAGCCGTCCGGATAAGTGCCGTCGTCGTTTTTTTCCAGGATGAAGGCTTTGACCTTGCCGTCGGTTTCGTCGCGGGCCCAGATAATGATGATGTCTGCGAAGCTGGCGTTGCCGATCCACCTCTTTGCCCCGTTGAGGACGTAGTGGTCACCGTCCAGGCGCGCAGACGTTTCCAGTCCCACTGAATCCGAGCCGTGGTCGGGTTCAGTTAGCGCGAAGGCGCCGATGCGCTCCATGCGGGCCATCTGTGGCAGCCACCGGTCTTTTTGTTCCTCGTTGCCCAGAAGGTGCACGCTTCCCATGGCCAGGCCTGAGTGGACTCCGAAGAACGTGTTCATTGATCCGTCGCCTCGGCCAAGTTCCATGGCGATCAGGCCGGCGGCGGTGGGTGAGAGGCCGGGGCATCCGTATCCTTCAATCGTGGTTCCGACGATGCCCAGGTCGGCGAACTTGGGGATGAGTTCGAACGGGAAGGCGGCGCGTTCCCAGTAGTCGTTGATGATCGGGAGGACTTCGTTGTCCACGAAGGCACGGACTTGCTTCTGGATGGCGCGGTCACTGTCGGTGAGCCGGTCCTCGAGCCGGTAGTAGTCGGTGTCGATCGAGTCGTAGGCCATGTTTTTCCTTGGATGGAGGTCGCAGCTGGGTGCGGGAACGGGGTGGTCAGGGGCCGGGGTCAGCGGCCGGTGAATTGTGCCGGGCGACGTTCCAGGAACGAGGCAACGCCTTCGGAGCCGTCCTGGCTGTCGAGCAGTTGGAGCATTTCCGGAACCAGCTGCCTTGCGGCGGCTTCTTCCCCTTCGCGCTGGGCCCGCCGAGCTGACTGCAGCGTCATCGAGACGCCCAGGGGAGCCTGCCGGGCAATAACTTCGGAAATCTCGAAGGCGCGGGAGAGTTGGAGGCCTGTCGGGACGATTTCCTGCACGAGGCCCATCCTGAGGGCTTCAGCGGCGTCGAAGGTATCACCTGTAAGCATGTAGCGCATGGCGTTGCCCCAGCCGGCTTCCCGGGGGAAGCGGATAGTCGCGCCGCCGAAGGGAAAGATCCCGCGGCTGACCTCCATCTGGGAGAACTTCGCGTCCTCTGCCGCTATGCGGATATCGGTGGCTAGGAGCAGCTCAATGCCCAATGTCAGGCACCAGCCCTGGACGGCGCTGACCACGGGTTTTCGCCGCTGGGCACCGCTGAGCTGCCGGGGATCAATGCCTCCCTCCGGGATTCCGCCCTTTCCCTCACGCAGAGCGTTACCGACCTTCGCCATGTCGAGGCCGCCGGTGAAGTGGTCCCCGTGCGCGTAAAACAGGCCGACGCGCACTTGGTCGTCCTGTTCCATCTCGGCGTAGGCCATTGCCAGCTCGGAGCGCATCTCCAGATCGAAGGCGTTTCGTTTGGGCACCCGGTTCAGTCCGATCAGGTAAACGTGCCCGACCCGGTGACGGGTGACTACACGACTGTCCGCCGGTAGTTCATGGATGTTGAAGGTTGTCATTTCGCAATCGTCCTTTCCTGTACTGTGCGACCGCGGATTATTTGACTGATGCGCCGGTCTTGTGGCGGGTGATGGAGTTGGAGAACCCGCCGTCGGCCTTGCCTCGGGCTGCTTCCTCGCTGAAATGGGTCAGCTGATGTGCGTCGAAGTGGGCGCTGAGGGCGACGTGGAAGCCCTGCGCCTCAAGGGTTCTGTTCAGTGACTTCTTCAGGACGCGGGTGGCGAACGGCGGAGCCTGGGCCACCCGTTGCGCCAGAGTGTCCACGGCAAGGTCAAGTTCGGCGGCAGGAACGACGCGGTTGACCATGCCGCATTCGTACGCCTCCTGCGCGGACATGCGTTCGCCCGTGAACAGGAACTCCCGGGCTTTGCGGCTCCCCATCACCCAGGGATGGACGAGCACCTCAACCGCGGCCACAGCCATGGTGTGCAGGACGGGGTCGGCGAAGAAAGCGTCCTCGGAGGCCACGATCATGTCGCACATGTTTGCCACCATGAACGCTCCGGCGATGCACGCCCCGTCAACGCGGGCGATTGTGGGTTTAGGGAGATTGAAAATGTTCAGGCAGTACTGCATGTAGGAGGTGGATTCGAAGTCCCACCGCTCCTCGGGAGTGAAGTCCTGACGCCTGGCCTGGCCCTCTTTGAGGTCGTGGCCGGCGGAGAAGTGGCCCCCCGCTCCGGTGAGGACAACGGCACGGACTTCCGTGTCCTGGCCAGCGCGAAGTATGGCGTCGTTCAGCTCATCGAGCATTTGCTCGTTCTGAGCATTCCGTTGCCGGGGACGGTTCTGCCAAATCGTGGCGACCGGGCCGTCCACTTCGTAGCGGATGTATTCGTAGTTCATGAGGGGCTCCATCAAATGCGTCCGGCCAGGCCGGAACCGATTAGTGTCGTCCCCAAAACTCTAAACTAACGACGTAAGTTTTGCTAGACCCTTTTGGCGGTAGCGGTCTTTTCACCGCCTTGGCCTCCCAGTCCGAGTACGCCGGTCGCATAGTGCAACAGCAGCCCGTCCATCAGGCAGGACAGGCCCCGCTCGAAAGCCGCGATGTCCAACTCGGTTTTGTACTCGGGGAGCCGATAGGCGTCCGCCAGATGCGGAAACTCCCTTGAGTAGAACTCGGCCGGCTCGGAGAACCCTCCCGAGTACGAGCCCAGGGCGGAGCCTGCGATGAAATTGCGCACGGCGATGGCCACTTCTGTCGCTTGCCGCGGCGGCCATCCCCCGTCGACGAGAGATCCATAAAATGCGTCGGCCAGCCGCAGCTGGGCCGTTCGTGTCGCGGGCCCCCGGGCCATCAGCGGCACAATCTCAGGGTGCTCATGGAGCACCCTCCAGTAGTTCCTTGCCCAGACAGGGAGTGCTTCCCGCCAGCCGGTCGAACTAAATATGGAAATATCGATCGTGCCCAGCAGCGAATCGACAACGGCGTCGGCAATGGCGTCCATGGTCGGAAAGTGGTTGTAGATCGAAGGCCCTTTGACCCCGAGACGCTCAGCAAGGCGCCGAATCGTTAGTTGGGAGAGGCCAGCCTCGTCGATAAGCGCAGCCGCTGCTTGGACAATGCGCTCGGAGGAAAGTATCGGGATTCGTGGACGTGCCATGCCGTCTACCTTGCCATAGTCACTGCCGCGATCACGTGGATTGCACCAGCAGACTTAACGTGAGCGTCTTCACAAAACAAAACAGTTGGGTCTATAGTTCAACTAACAGCGCTAGTTTTCTTGGGACTTTTCCCGCCCTTCTTCCGTGAATCTCTTCTTCCGTGAATCTAAGGACAGCTCATGTCAGCCCACATCACTCCGACGAAGTCACCCGCCGCCGGAAAAACTCAGCCCCCGGGGATTCGGGCCTGGACAGTGACGTCCATGGTCGTCCTCTTTGCCACGATCAATTGGTCGGACAAGGCACTGCTGGGCATCGTGGCCCAGCCCCTCGCCCGCGAATTCGGCCTTACCGCCACACAGATCGGCTTTGCCGGCAGTGCCTTCTTCTTCCTCTTCAGCGTCAGCGGCGCCATGGTCGGCCTGCTCGGTGACCGCTTCCAGGTCCGCTGGATTCTCCTCATCCTTTCCGCCCTGTGGGGATTGGTGCAGTTCCCAATCCTGATCAGCGGCACGTTCACGGTCCTGCTCCTGTGCCGCATAGCCCTAGGCGCCTTCGAAGGGCCTGCAACAGCGATGGCGACCACCGCCGTATTTCAGTGGTTTACGCCCGAAAAGCGCGGCTTCCCATCAGCCCTGGTGACCTCGGGATCCTCCTTCGCCAAGATCTTTGCCGCCCCGGCCCTCGCAGTGGTCGTCGTTGCCGCGGGATGGCGGGCCGGTTTTGTAGTCATGGCAGTGGTCAGTTTCATCTGGTGCGCTGCCTGGCTCCTGGTCGGCAAGGAAGGACCGTTCGCCAAGACCCGCTCTTTGCCCGGTCCTTCGACCGTATCCAGCGCAGAGCAGGAGCAGCCTCCGGTCATCAAGCTGAACCGCTGGCACATCCTCACGTCCAAGTCCTTCATCGGTGCCCTGCTGGCAACGTTTGCAGTGTACGGAGTGGTCTCGGCCTCGATCACCTGGATTCCCTCCTACTTCGAGAAGGGGCTCGGGTACTCCCAACTCGAATCCGGCATCATGTTCGGGCTGCCCAGCGTCGCCTCATTGATTTTCATGTACGGGTCTACCTTCCTCACTGACCGGCTCGGTAACCGGCACGGCTCTTCCGGCAGGATCCGGGTTATCACCACGACAGCATTCCTGGTCATTGGCGGCGCTGTCCTGGCCTGCCTCCCGCTCTTCAAGGAGCCCGTCATCGTTGTTGCCGTACTGATTCTCGGGTATGGCTGCATGAGTGTTGCACTGCCCATGATGAATGCGGTGATCTCCCAGATCGTCCCGGCGTCCCAGCTGTCCAGCTCGATGGGTATCTTCCTCGCCCTTCAAAACGTCTCGGGTCTCATTGCTCCGGGGCTGGTAGGCGTCCTGGTCGAGAACGCGGTGACACCCCTGGCAGGCTTCTCCCTCTCCTACCAGATCTTCGGGGCGGCGATCCTGCTCGGCGGCATCCTGACCTTTGTCCTGGTAAACCCCGAACGTGACGCAGCCATTCTTAAAGAGAAACTGGCCGCGGCCCAGCGGCTGCAGCAGGACGCCGGCGGCGCCTCCTGATGCCGTCCATATTTATGCCCCACCTCGAAAAGGAACCATCAATGCCCAGGCCCCAGGAACGTCCGTGGATGGCGCTTTATCCGGAATCCGTCCGTGCCCTGCAATCGGTGCCGGACATGACACTGGGCGACATGCTCACCGAGTCCCGCCGCCGCTTCGGGAGCAGGACTGCGCTCACCTTCGAAGACCAAACCTGGAGCTACGACGACGTTTACGCGCAGTCACACGCATTCGCCCGTTTGCTGCGCAAGGAAGGTTTGGCCTCCGGGGACCGGCTGGCAGTCATACTCCCGAACCGTCCGGAATACATCTTCGCCATCTTCGGAACCGTCCTCGCCGGGGGCATCGTTGTCCAGGTGAACGTCCGGTACCCGGCCGAGGAGATGCGCAGAATCCTGGACGACGCCGGAGCGGAGTTTGTGGTCACTACCGATGAAGCCGTCATGCGCTGTTCACCGGGGGAAACGTCTTTCCTGGGCCGGAAACTGTTCCGTGTCGACCTCACAGAAGTCCCCGGCACACAAGCCGGAACGCCCCTAAGCATACTGAGCGAGCACCTGGACGGCGCACCGGTCATGTGCGACAGGAAAGCCACCGATGTTGCCGTGCTGCAGTACACCGGAGGCACCACCGGGGCAGCCAAAGGCGTCATGCTCACCCACCGCAACCTCATCGCCAACATTGAGCAGCGCTATGCCATGACCTATGGGCTGCTGGAAACCCCTCCCGGCGCCAAGACCATCAACGTTCTGCCAACTTGCCACGTCTACGGGCTGACCGCGGTGACGCTGCTGGCAGTCCGCTCGGGCATGAACCAGATCCTCGTCTCCGATTTCAAGGCAGCAGAGATGCTCAGGATCATCAAAAGAGAACAGCCGTACGTCTTCAGCGGCGTACCGACGATGTACGCGGCGTTGAACCGGGAACCGGCGGTCGCGGAGAGCGGCCTTGGCAAGGTCACCATCTACAACAGCGCCGGGGCCGGATTTCCCCAGGAACACCTGGAGCTGTTCGAGCGCAAGAGCGGCGGAAAGATCATTGAAGGCTTTGGAATCAGCGAAGCTTCCCCGTCCACCCATCTGAACCCCGTGCTGTTCGCCGACCGCAGGGTCGGCAGCATCGGAATCCCGGTCCCCCTGACGGATGTCCGCATCGTAGACAAAGACGGTGCCGGAATCCAGGAACTCCCGGTGGGAGAAGTGGGCGAGATGATCGTCAAAGGACCGCAGATCATGAAGGGTTACTGGAACCGCCCGGACCTGACGAAGGAAACCCTCCGGGACGGCTGGCTCCTCACCGGCGACCTCGCCACCATGGACGAACAAGGGTACTTCTACATCGTCGGCCGGAAAAAGGAAATGATCGTCACCAGCGGCTTCAACGTCTATCCCGCCGAGGTCGAACAAGTCCTCACCCGTTTCCCGGGGATCCTGGAAGCCGCCGTCGTCGGAACCCCTGACGAGTACCGCGGCGAGTCCGTTGAAGCGTTCATCACGCTGGAACCCGGCGCGGTCATTTCCGACGAAGAACTCGACGCGCACTGCCGCAAGCACCTCGCCGCCTACAAAGTACCCCGCAAATACTCACGGCTGGACTCCTTGCCGAAGACCCCAGTGGGCAAGATCGCAAAGAAGCAGCTCCCCACAGGTGTCGGCACCACAGCCGACAGGAAGTAGCCCGGCATGTACGCGATTACCGTTCCACGCCCCGGCGGCCCTGATGCCATGGTCTGGGCCCCGGTTCCGGACCCGGTCGCCGGTCCAGGCGAAGTCATCGTCCAGGTCGCCGCAGCGGGAGTGAACCGCGCCGACCTCCTGCAGCGGCAGGGCCACTATCCGCCCCGCCGGGTGCCAGCGAAATTCTGGGCCTGGAATGCGCCGGCATCATCTGCGACCTAGGAGACGGAGTTCAAGAATGGAGCGTCGGGGACCGCGTCTGCGCGCTCCTCTCGGGCGGGGCCTACGCCGAGCGGGTTGCCGTGCCCGCGGGCCAGCTCATGCCTGTTCCCGAAGGAATCGAGCTGCCGGACGCAGCAAGCCTGCCCGAAGCCGCCTGCACCGTATGGTCCAACCTGTTCATGAACGCCCGCCTCTCCCCGGGCGACGTCCTGCTCGTCCACGGTGGCGGCAGCGGCATCGGAACACACGCCATCCAGATGGGCACGGCGGCTGGAGCCACCGTGGCCGCGACCGCCGGCAGCCAACTCAAGCTTGAAGCCTGCCGGGACCTGGGAGCAAAGATTACGATCAACTACCAGGATTCGGACTTCGTCGCCGAACTCATGACAGCGACGAACGACAAGGGCGCGGACGTCATCCTGGACAACATGGGATCAAGCTACCTGAAACGCAACGTCTCCGCCCTGGCCCCGGACGGCCGCCTGATTATCCTCGGCATGCAGGGCGGCGCCAAGGCGGAACTGAACATCCCTCACCTCATGGCCAAACGCGGCAGCATCCACTCCACAAGCCTCCGGACACGCCCCGCCACAGGCGCCGGGAGCAAGGCCGAACTTGTCCGGGAAGTCGTAAAAAACGTCTGGCCAATGCTCCAGTCAGGCCACGTTCGCCCCGTCATCCACAAACGCCTGCCCGTTACCGAAGCCGGAACGGCCCACGAACTGCTGGACGGACCCGAAACCGTCGGCAAAATCGTGCTGACATTCTGATCTCCGCCCTCCTCTCCGACGGGGCCAGCCCCAACCGCTTGCAGCAACTTGTGGACATGTCCGCCCGAGGCCCCACTGAGCGCAGAACCGACTGCCCATCACCTGCACCGCCGCCCCGGCCCACCAGTTACGAACAGGAACCTTCATGTACAAGGAGACCATCACCCATGTCACCACGAACGTCGTCGTTCGCGACGGCTTCCGACTGGCACTACTAACCCTGGACAACAACGATCCACGACGGCCCGTAACCCTCGGACCAGAGTCCCTCGAGAACCTGGCCGAAGCCCTCAAAGCAGTCAACCCGAAGGACTTTGAGGCCCTCGCAGTGACCGGTTCCGGACCGGTTTTCTGCGCAGGAGCAGACCTGAAATACATGGACCATCTCACCACCGCCGAAGCAGCCACCAACTTCGCCTCCGCAGGTCAAGAAACATTCGGACTGCTGGCAGACCTTCCCATTCCCACCTTTGCCTTCATCAACGGCTCAGCGCTCGGCGGAGGCCTTGAACTGGCACTTCACGCCACCTATCGAACCGTGGCTTCTTCGGTCGCCGCACTCGGCTTGCCCGAAGTCCGGCTGGGACTGATCCCCGCATGGAACGGCATCCCCCTCGCGACGGCACTGATCGGACCAACGGCTGCTACTCAGCTCATAGTCACGGATCCACTGGCAGACCATACTCTCGACCCCGAAAAAGCCGAACAACTCGGCATCGTCGACGCTGTTCTGCCCGCGGATGAATTCCTCGAAAAATCACTGGCGTTTGCCACCGGCATTCTCAAGCAACAAAGCCAGCGCCCTGAACCCGCAGACCACCTCAGCCCGGCAGCATCACCTGACGCCATCCGCCAGCAGCTGGACAACAGGTTCCGCGGCGCCGCGCCGGCCCCTACAAAGCCCTTGACCTTATTGCGTCCGCCGCAGGCTCGCCGCCGGCCCAATTCGACAACGACGCCGTCGCCCGCATTTTCGGCGAATTGCTCGTCGGAACAGAATCCCGCGCAAGCAGATACGCATTCCGCCTCTGCCAGGTGGAGGTCAAACGCCGCCACACCCCCGCAGCAGCCACAGAGCCAAAATCGTTCCAGTCCGTCGGAGTCCTCGGCGCCGGGCTCATGGCCAGTCAGCTGGCCCTCACCTTCGCCCGACAACTCCGCGTCCCGGTCCTCATGACCGATCTGTCCGCCGACCGGATCAGCTCCGCTTTGCACTGGATCGACGAACAGCTAAAGAAACAGGTCAAACGACGACAGGTCACTTCCGCCGACGCCGACGAAATCCGCTCCCTCGTCACCGGGACCACGGACAAAGCAGACTTCAGCGGATGCGACGTCGTGATTGAAGCGGTCTACGAAGAGCTCACAGTCAAACGAACCGTCTTCGCAGAAGTAGAACCCCACCTGAGCGAAGATGCCATACTCCTGACCAACACGTCATCGCTGTCCGTCCAAGACATCAGCGCCGCCTTACTGAACCCCGGGCAGCTGATTGGCTTCCACTTCTTCAATCCCGTCGACGTCCTCCAGCTCATAGAACTTGTCCCCAGCCAGGAAACAAGTGACAGCACTCTTGCCAAAGCTCAAACGCTGGCGTCATTGCTGGGAAAACTACCAGTGGTAGTCAAAGACGCCCCCGGTTTCGTCGTCAACCGCATTCTGACCAGACTGTTCTCTGAGGTGTTGATGCACATCGACCGTGGCGCCAATCCAACGACGGTGGACCACGCCCTGGACCCGCTCGGGCTCCCCATGACACCGCTCAGTCTCCTGCAGTTCATAGGCCCCCGCGTGCAGTATCACATCTGCCAAACGCTCCATGTCGCCTACCCATCCCGGTACCACTCAAGCTCCAGCCTGAACGCGATAGTGACACTGAACCTGCCCGGCTACCTGACAGACCAGGGAACCATTTCCCCTGAAGTGGCCGCCTTGCTTCCAAGCCCTTCACCCGTTGAACCTGAAGAAATCCGAGCAAAACTGCTCTCGGCTCTGGAAGAGGAGATCCGAATCATGCTCTCCGAACAGGTGACTGAATCTCGGGAAGACATCGACCTGTGCATGATCCTGGGGGCGAATTTCCCTTACCACACAGGAGGGCTTACATGGGCCAGATAATTAACGTGAGCGACTTCACAAAAGAAGGCGGTTGGGTCTATAGTTTAACTAACAGCGATAGTTTTCTCCGGGAGTTCTTCCCGACATTCCTTCCATGAATCCAAGGACAGCTCATGTCAGCTCAAATTCCTCCGACGAGGTTATCCATCGTCAGCGGTGACGCCAACTCTCCAGTCTCGTCGTCCGAATCACAGAACCTGAGCACTAAAGAAGATAAGGCCGGACCCACAGTGGCCCCAACGTTGTATATGAATGCGCGGGTCTTCACCGCAGACCAGCCTGCATGGGCAGAAGCCCTCATCGTCGAGGGCGACAAGATCGCCTACGTCGGTGACGGAGCGACGGCTCGGCGCCTCGCCGGGGACGACTGCGTCGAGGAAGACCTCGACGGAGCCCTGGTCCTGCCGGGCTTCGTCGACGGTCACGCCCACATCGTGGCCACGGGGGAGGCCGCAGGGCAGGCGGACCTCTGGGGCGCCCAGGACCTGGCGGAAATCCAGCGCCGTCTTTCGCGGTGGGCGTCCGCGCACCCGGAAGCCCCGCGCGTGCGGGCCCAGGGGTGGCTCCACGGCACGGTGCCAGGCGACGGACCGACGCGGCACATGCTCGACGAGGTCATTGCCGACCGCCCCGTTTACGTCCAGGCGTACGACTACCACTCGATCTGGCTCAACACCGCGGCTCTGGCCGAGATCGGTATCAACAGTCATACGGTGGCTCCCCGGGGAGGTTCGATCGCCCGGGGCGAATCCGGCGAACCGACCGGCTACATCGACGAGACGGCCATGCAGCAGCTCGTCTGGCCGGCGCTTGACGGCGCGGCAAGTGATGCCGAGCGCGACCGGCACCTTGAGGCAGCCTTGGCGGGATACCGTGCGGTGGGCGTGACGGCCGCGATCGACATGGGCCTGGACGAGGGCGACCTCGCCGCCATGGTTAGGGCCGAGGAGGCCGGCACGCTCACCGCCCGCATCGCCGCCCACTGGCGGATCCACCGCTCGGAGGACCCGGCGGAGAACCTCGCCCAGGTCGCGCGGGCAGCCGAGCTCGCCGCGCGTCACGATTCGCCGTGGCTGCGCGTTGTCGGCATCAAGGTGTTGGTCGACGGCACGGTGGATGGGTGCACCGCAACCCTCGGCCGCGCATATGCGGACGGCTCGCTCCCCGGGCCGATTTGGGACCTGCCTGCCCTTGCCCCCGTCGTCGCGGCGGCCGACGCCGCCGGCCTCCAGGTCGCGATGCACGCCATCGGCGACGAGGCAGTCCGGATCGCGATCGCCGCCGTCGAACATGCCGTGCGGACCAACGGTCCTGCGCAGCGCCGGCACCGGATCGAGCATCTTGAGGTCGTTGAACAGGCCGACATCGTGCGGCTCGCTGCGCTTGGCATCGTAGCGAGCATGCAGCCGGTTCACGCCGACCCGGCCATCCAAGGCAACTGGCGGGCCATGCTCGGCGACGAGCGCATCGATCGCGGTTTTCCGTGGCCGGAGATAACGGATGCAGGCGCGGCTCTGGCCTTCGGGACGGATTCACCGACCTCGCCCTTCGCGCCCCTGCCCAACATGTTCGTCGCCGCGACGAGGCGATCCGCCTTCGACCCTTCTTTGCCGCCCAACATCGCCCGCTACGCCTTGCCCCTCGAAGAAGCCGTCGTTCACGCGACGCGGGACGCCGCATGGTCCTGCCGCGCCGAAGACCGTTTCGGGCGCCTCTCCGCCGGACTGTTCGCGGACTTCATCGTCCTCGACCGGGACGTCTTCCGGACCCAGGCTGAGGAGCTGCTTGAGGCCAAGGTCGTCCGGACCGTCGTCGCAGGGCGAGATGTCCTCGCCATGGAAGGGGCGGTGCACCGATGAGCGCCCAGACAGCCAGCACCGCACGCCCCCCTGCGCCGGCCTCAGCCCGGGGCACCGCGAACCGCAGCTCCATCTGGCACACCGTCCGCTTCATCGCGGCGCGGCTCGGCGGACTCGCCGCTACGCTCCTTGCTGCGAGCTTCGTCGTCTTTGGTGCGCTTTATCTGGCGCCGGGTTCACCGCTCACATTCCTCACGCAGGGTCGCTCGATGACTCCGGACGCCATCTCGCAGATCAACGAGCGATATCACTTCGATGAACCCTTCGCGTTGCAGTACATCCGGTGGCTCGGCGGCGTGGTCCAGGGCGACTTCGGCGAGTCGATCCTTTACAGGGAGCCTGTCGGGCCCCTGCTGGCCCAGCGGATCGGGACGACCGTGGCTCTCGTTGCCCTGAGCGCGATCTTTGTCGCTCTCATCGGGCTCGCCATCGGCATCTTCGCGGGTCTCCGCCCCGGACTCCTTGCGAGCACGCTCATTGGGCTCTCGACCGCGGCGATGGCCGTCCCCACGTTCGTTGCCGCCGTCGTCCTCACCCTCGTGTTCGCCGTCAACCTGGGATGGTTCCCCGTCTTCGGTGTCGGCGTCGATCCCGCGGACGCGCTTTACCACCTCGTGCTGCCGTCCTTCGCACTCGCTCTGGCATCGATCGCCTTCGTCGCCAGGCTCAGCCAGGCGGCCATCCGGCAGGAGCTCTCCGCCGACCACGTTCAAACGGCGATCAGCCGCGGGTTCCCCTACCGTGTCGTAGTCCGCCGCCACGTGCTGCGCAACGCAGCGCTGCCCGTGCTTACCGTCCTCGGCCTGACCCTAGCGGGCATGATTTCCGGCACGGTCGTCGTCGAGCAGGTCTTTCAGCTCAACGGGCTCGGGAGCCTTCTTGTGAGCTCCGTGCAGCAAAAGGACTTCCCCGTTGTGCAGGCCATCTGCCTTACCTACGTTGCATCCTTCATCGTCCTGAACACTGTCATCGACCTCGCGTACTCGGTCCTGGACCCCCGCGTCTCGGTCGGGAAAGGAAAATCATGACCGTCCTCGCCGCCGTCATGGACGCCCGCCGCCGCGCCTGGAAGGGCCGCGTGCGAGGCCGCGGCCTGGGCACCATCGGCTGGTGCTCCGCAGCCGCGCTCACCGCGGTCGCCCTTCTGGCCGCACTCGGCCCAGTCCTCGTCGTGACGGACCCCAACGCCGTCGACCTCTCGGGCGCGTTCGCCGATCCCAGCTCCGGGCACCTGCTCGGCCAGGACGCCAGCGGCCGGGATCTCTTCTCAAGACTCATGACGGGCGCCCGGACATCGGTTGTCGGTTCCCTCCTGGTCGTGGCGATCTCCACCACCGCCGGAACTGCGCTGGCCCTCGCCGCGGTCTGGATCGGAGGGTGGTTCGACACCGTCGTCGCCCGCACGATCGACGCGGTGTTCGCCTTCCCCGGTCTCCTCCTCGCCATCCTGGCCACGGCGATCTTCGGCGCAGGACTTCAGGGCGCCATCGTGGCGCTCTCCATCTCCTACACGCCATACATCGCCCGCATCGCCCGCAGCGCGGCCCTTCGCGAGCGTTCGCTTCCGTACGTCGAGGCACTGCGCGTTCAAGGCCTGCGGGGTACCGCCATCAGCCTGCGGCACATCCTCCCCAATATCGCCGGCCTCATCTGGGCGAATGCGACACTCGCGTTCGGATTCGCGCTTATCGACATCGCGTCCCTGTCATTCATCGGCCTCGGCGTGCAGGCGCCGACAGCCGACTGGGGGGCGATGGTCGGAAGCGGTATGGCCGGCATTATGCAGCAGCAACCGCAAGAAGCCCTCTGGGCCAGTCTGCTCATCGTCATTACCGTAGCCGCCGCAAACAGCCTCGGCGACGAGCTCATCAAACGATCGGAGGCACGCGCATGAACCCGCTGCTCGAGGTAGATGGCCTCAACGTCCAGCTCCCCGTCAACGGTGCACTGCGGACCGTCCTCAAAGACGTTTCCTTCAGCCTCGAAGCCGGCCAAACCCTCGGACTTGTCGGCGAGTCGGGCTCCGGAAAGTCGATGACGGTGCGCAGCATCGCCCGCCTCCTCCCTCCAGGCGCACAGACCACGGGGATGATCAGGTTCGACGGCGAGTCCGTCCTGGACCTCCGCGGCGCGGCCCTGCGCCGGTTCCGTTCGCGCGACGTCTCGATGATCTTCCAGGATCCCCGCGCCCACACAAACCCTGTCCGGCGCATCGGGGACTTCCTCACCGAAGGGTTGCGCGTCAACGGCCGGGTCTCCGCATCGGAGGCGAACCATCGCGCCGTAGAGCTCCTCGGCGAAGTCGGGATCCCTGACGGAGAACGGCGCCTGCGCCAGTACCCGCACGAACTTTCGGGCGGCCTGCTCCAACGCGTCATGATCGCCGCGAGCCTCGCCATGAAACCCCGGCTTATTCTCGCCGACGAGCCCACTACGGCGCTCGACGTCACCACCCAGAGCGAAGTAATGTCGATCCTCGGGCGCCTCCAGCACGAGTACGGCATGGCCATGCTTTTCATCACGCACGACCTCGAACTCGCGGCCGCCGTGTGCGACCAGACCATCGTCATGTACGCCGGTGCGATGGTCGAGCAACAGACTTCCTCCAAGTTGCAAACGGATCCACTCCACCCATACAGCGCCGCACTCATGCAGGCCCGCCCGGACATCAACCGCGTGGTCCCGCGCCTGCCGGCCATACCCGGCCACCCGACATCGGCCTACGAGGCACCCGAGGGGTGCCCCTTCGCCCCACGCTGCCCCTACGCAGAGAAAGCATGCCGGGAGTCATTCCCGGTCCTCGAACACTTCGCCCAAGACGAGTACAGCCGCTGCCGCCGGACGTCCGAGCTTCGCGGTCGACTCCTCCTCGGCGCTGGCCCTGACGGAAGCACCGTCAACGGGACGGCCCTCGGGAAGGAGCTGCAGCGATGAGCGCGACACCAGACACGGCGCGCACGACGACGGCGCCCGTCGTCTCCGTCGAAGGGTTGCGGAAGACCTTCGGCCGCGGGCGCAAGGAATCCGTTGCCGTTGACGGTATCGGATTCGAGCTCCGCACGGGCGGCTCGCTCGGGATCGTCGGCGAGTCGGGATCGGGCAAGACCACAACCGCAAGGATGCTGATCGGTCTCGAACAGCCCACCGCCGGCCGGATCCTGATTGGCGGGGCAGACCACACGCGGCCCGCCCGACGGATCAAAGACCTGCGTGCGCGCGGCAGGCTCATCCAGATCGTCTTCCAGGACCCCTACACATCCCTGGATCGCCGCCAGAAGATCGGGGACTGCCTGGGTGAAGTGGTGCACCTGCACTTCGGGCTCACCGGCGCGGCGCTCAAGACGCGAGTCCGGGACCTCGGCGAACTTGTAGGTCTCCACGAGCGCCAGCTGGAATCGCTCCCACGAGAGCTCTCCGGAGGCCAACGCCAGCGCGTGGCGATTGCACGGGCGCTGGCCGCCGAACCCGAAATCCTCATCCTCGACGAGGCCGTCTCGGCTCTCGACGTGTCGATCCAGGCACAAATCCTCAACCTCCTCGCCGACATCCGCGAACAACGCGGCATCAGCTACGTGTTCATCAGCCACGATCTCGCCGTCATCCGGCAAATCACGGACACAGTCATCGTCATGCGGCATGGACAGGTCATCGAGCAGGGACAGACCGCCGACGTGCTCGATAACCCCCACGACCCCTACACCCGGCTACTGCGCGACAGCGTCCCCCACCCAGGATGGCAGCCCGGAATCACCACTCCCCAAAACCCACACACCCCCATCACGGAGAACATGCCATGAACCAGAATCGCGCGATTTCCCGCGCAGCCGTTACCGCTGCGGGCCTCCTCATCGCCGCCCTCCTCGGAGGATGCACCGCAGGAGGTCAGACGAAAGCGAAAGACACTTCCGCCTCCAGCGACCCGACCATCATGACGCCCGCGGCCGTGTCCGAGGTCGACAAGATCACATGGAACGTCTTCGAGGGCGAGCCGAAGACCGTCGACCCGTTCAAGTCGGCCGACTACACCCCAAACATGATCAACTCGAACCTCTGCGAGAACCTCCTCACCCAGACCCCGGACTTCCAGATCAAGCCCAATCTGGCCGCGAAAGCATCCAACCCGGATCCGCTGCACTGGGTCTACGACCTGCGCACCGACGTCAAATTCTGGGACGGGTCTCCCATGACAGCCGAGGACGTCGCGTTCAGTCTGCAACACAACCTCAGCGACAAGACGACCTTCTACAACTACCTGTACGGAAACGTCGCGAACATAGCCGTCACGGGCACGAACCAGGTCACTGTCACGCTCAGCAGCCCCGACTACCTGTTCAACGACGAACTCGCAAGCTACGCCGGAGTCGTCGTCCAGAAGAAGTTCTTCGAAACCCACCAAGCCGACTTCGGCTCACCCTCGACCGGCGTCATGTGCACGGGCCCGTTCAAGTTCGACAAGTGGACCCAAGGCCAGTCGATCTCCATAGTCCGGAACGACTCCTACTGGAATACCAGCCTCAAACCGAAGGCCAAAAGGATCGACTTCACGTTCCTGACCGACAGCGCGGCCATCACCTCCGGGCTCCTCGCAGGCCAGATCGACGGCACGTTCAACGTTCCGCCAGCGAGCATCACGCAACTGAAGAACACGCCCGCCGGGACGCTGAGCCAGGGACCGGCGCCGCTCATGGAGACCATCGTCTGGGCCAACCCGGACGGGGCCGGCAGCAACCCCCAGGTCCGCAAAGCGCTCCAGATGGCCATCGACTGGAATGGCATAGCCAAGCAGGTCCTGGGCGGCGTTGGCCAACCAAGCCGGCTCCAGACGCCGTCCGCAGCCTTCGGCTTCGCCAGCACGCAGCTCGACGCACTCGAAAAGTCCCTCCCGGAGCCGGTGTCGGCCGGGTATGACGACGCGAAGAAGATCGTCGACGGCCTCCCCGCGGACGTCAAAGCAAAGAAGATTCAAATGGTGGTCCCCGGCACGGCCAAGGTTCAGCAATTCGGCGTCGCCGTCAAGGACGCGGCCAACCGGATCGGCCTCAACTTCGAACTCACGGTGGTCCCGACCACGGGCTACTCGAGCTACCTTTACGACCCGGCGACCCGCGCCGGCGTTGACATCCTCTACACGGCGTTCTGGCCCAACATTCCCAACCCCCTCGACTGGCTCGCGGCGACCGCCGTCTCCGGCGGCCTGTTCAATCAGTACAACTACAACGGAGTCGACGCGAAGTTCGCAGAGGCCCGCGGCACGGCCGATCCTGAAAAGCGGGCCCAGCTTGTCGCCGACATCGAGACGACGCTGCACGACCAGCTTCTCCCGATGACCCCCGGAGTCAAAGTGGACAACACCGTCTGGATGAACAAACGGATCACCGGAGCGCCGGCCGCATTCGCGTACGTCTACTACCCGTGGGCAGCGCACCTGGGCGGTACGAAGTAACGCCACCCCGAACGCGGAAACAACCTACCGTCCGACCGCACCGCCATCAGGCGCGGGCGGCCGGCGGCAGGGCCCGAAGGCGAAGACGAGAAGGCCATGCTCCGCCCCTCCCTCGGCGCTGACGGGAGCCGGAAACCGGCCACCGTCCCTACCGGCCCAAACCAGCCCGGTCGGGAGAAGCTCGTTGAAGGTGACGTCTGCTTGTGCCGCCCTAGGGCACGGGACATTCTTGCGTTGCAAGTCAGCAGTTCAAATACGACCGATTTCGCTACAGACCGGCAGCTTTTTCCAACAGGACAAGCTCCGGACCGCGCGCCGGATGTATGAGCAGAAGGACATGACGGTCGAGAAGATCGGTGAGGTCCTCGGCGTCAGCCGCGCTACCGGCCTGCCAGATCATGTTTGGGTCGCTCGGCCCGGTGCCGCCAGGCCAGTTCATAGTCCCGGTAGGCGGCCGTTCCCTGTTGGGCGAGCGTTCCCATACCGGGGTCAAGGCCCTTGGTGATGGCGCGGACCTTGCAGTGGGAGTGCGGCGGCCAGCAATGGTCGGCGGCGATGCGGTTGGCTTTGCGGGCGATGGCGGTGATGGGCAGGGGCGGTTTCACCAACGCCAGGCCTTCGACGAGCGCGACCAGTTCGGGGGTGCTCCTGCGCCCGATGGTCCCGCGGTTGCCTGTGGCCAGCCCGGCCATGCCGTCGCGTTTGTGGGCCGCGTGCCAGCGCCGCAGTGTCCGCAGCCCGATGCCTTCATGTGCGGCGAGGGTCGTCAGCGGCACGCCGTCTTCGATATGCCGGCGCAGGATCTGCCAGCGCACCAACGCTGTCTTGTCAGGCGTGGAGGCAGCATCTCCAGTCAGAGTACTGCTGCCTCCGGCCGTCACCGGACTGTTTTCTGTATTGCCGTAGACCGCCGCCGCGGCGCAGCAGGTACCGGTCCGCGCCGAAGTGCCCGATACACGCACAGATAAGCATGTTGAGCTGCTCATCATCGACGAATCCGAACGCCTCAACGCCGCTGCCCTGGAACGCCTGCGCGACCGCTACGACCGGGACAATATCGCCCTGATCCTCATCGGCATGCCCGGGATCGAAAAATGGTTCAGCCGCTACGCACAGCTCTACAGCAGGGTCGGCTTCGCCCACGAATACCGGCCCCTCGCCCAGGAATAACTGAATTTCGTCCTCGAGCGCCGATGGCACGAACTCGGCCAAACCCTGGACCGGGACGACTTCACCGACGCCCAGACCATCGCCGCCGTCGCGCGGATCACCCGAGGCAACTTCCGCCTCATCGACCGGCTCTTCACGCAAGTGGAACGGGTCATGAAAATCAATGAACTCAGCACCATCACCGACGACGTCATTCGCACGCTCAACGCTCGTCATCGGGATCAGCCAAACCGCCAAACTGAGCTGTGAAAGAACCGCCATTCCGAATTAACAGTCACAACTCCCCCACTGACGTGGCTGTCA
The DNA here is from genome assembly GCF_009911795.1 of Pseudarthrobacter psychrotolerans. Lineage (NCBI taxonomy): Bacteria > Bacillati > Actinomycetota > Actinomycetes > Micrococcales > Micrococcaceae > Pseudarthrobacter > Pseudarthrobacter psychrotolerans. The sequence continues at coordinate 32,252 of NZ_CP047900.1, forward strand.
GTTTCAGAAGTCGTCTGCACCAACCGTCGTTTTTGTTCGAAGTCGCGTGCACCAACCGTCATTCTGTCTGAAGTCGCCTGCACGAACCGCCACCAACGCTGGGCTCTTAGGCGTTCGGCTGGTTCTCGGCGGTCAGCGTCTCTGGTGGACGGGGTGGCAGATATCGGTAGAGGCTGGAGCGGGTGATACCGGTGGCTTTGACGATCTCGGAGATGGACTGATCCTCCTGGTCACGAAGGTGCGCTGCGTAGGCGAGCTTCGCTGGATCGACCACGCTGGGCCGGCCGATCCTTTTGCCTTTAGCAGCAGCAACGGCACGCGCGTGGGCTGCGCGTTCGATCGCGTAGGTTCGTTCCATCTGGCCGAAGAGCGCGAGCATCACGACTGCCAGCTGCGACATGGGATCCTCCGGGTTGGCAGAATCAACCCGGATCGGGTCAGCCAGATTCCGGACTCCGACGCCGCGGCCTGCCAGGTCGTGGATGAGGTTCAGGGTGTCGCGGACGGTGCGGCCCAGCCGATCCAGGGTGTGCACAACGATCACGTCCCCCTCGCGGGCCTGGTCGAGTGCTTCATGAAGTCCGGGCCGGTTTGTGGTGGATCCGGACTTCTTGTCCACGTAGATGTGCCGGGCAGGGATGCCCTCGCCGCGTAGTGCTTCTATCTGCCGGTCGAGGTCCTGTTTCGCGGTCGAGACGCGGGCTGTCAGTTTCAGAAGTCGTCTGCACTGAATCCCGCGGAAGCACGCGGCGAGTGCAGAGGACTGTTGACATCGGGTTGTCAGAAGTCCCGTGCACGGTCCTGCACTTTTCAAGAGTCCTCTGCACCAAACCCGCGCTAAGGCGCTGCGGCTGCCGCGGTGGTGGTTGCTGGGACCCAGCGGTACAGCGTCGGTACTGAGACGCCGAGGCTGGCGGCTACTTCTGTTGGTGGAGTCCCTTGGCTGAGCAGTTTCCGCGCGGAGCGGATCTTGGCGTCAGTCATGATTCGTTTGCGGCCACCGATCCTGCCTTGTTCCCTGGCTGCCTGGAGACCGGCCTGGGTGCGCTCGATCATGAGCTCACGCTCCATCTGGGCCAGGGAGGCCATGACGTTGAAGAAGAAACGCCCCGACGCTGTAGTGGTGTCGATGGAGTCGGTCAGGCTGACAAAGCCAATGCCTTGGTCGTTGAGGGCTCCGGCGAAGTCCAGCAAGTCCTTGACGCTTCGGCCGAGTCGGTCAAGCTTCCAGACCACGAGGGTGTCCCCGTCGCGTAGTTGGTCAAGTGCTTTGGCGAGTCCTGGGCGCTTGGAACGGGTGCCGCTGATGGTGTCTTCGTAAATGCGGTCGCAACCAGCGGTCCGCAGCGCATCGCGTTGAAGGTCAAGGTTCTGGTCTCGTGTAGAGACTCTGGCGTATCCGATGCGATGAGCACTCATGTGGGCGGTTCTCCATTCTCAAAACTCGATTCAGCCTCCGAGCTCGACTGTACAGTTTCGAGAACTATTTGTGAGAACCAGGGCCTATGGCGGGCGATTGTCGTCGCAAGGGTGGTTTCCCACGGAACGGCGCCGGTGTGCAGCTGTGCGCAGCAGGCACCACGATTCTTGAATCAACCTGTTCTTGAAATCCTTCGTTTGCGAGAAGCGTTTCGCGGAGGCATTGGCACTCGTCCGCCTTCGCAGGTTCCACACAGGCAGCGAAAGCGCTACAGCTCGTCGAAATGACGAGTAGTCTTCGCTCGTAGGAGACGCCGCAGACGATTAGGGGCAGGCCGTGGGCTTATTCAGCAGACATCGAGACAAGGCTCAGGCGCCTGGATGGTACGCAACCGAGCAATCAGACATTCTGGCCTACTTCGACGGACAGACATGGCGGGGACGAGCCCGGCTGTCCAGCCTCGACAGCGACGGCCCACTCCCACAAGGGATCGAGGCGCAGGCCAAGGAGGCTCTCGCCAAAAGACAGGCAGCGATCGAAGCTGCTTCCAAGGATCTTTCTGAAGCAGAAGCCGAACTTGAATCGTTCAGAAGAGCATCAGCCAGGACCCGCCTCCAAATCGAAGCCGAAATCAAGGTGCTTCAGACTAACCACGAGGAGATGCGGGAAAATCACTATCTCGCCGAGGTCGGGTTTGGTGAATTTCCGACTGCCGCCGATGGCTCCGCGTCTATTGCCGAACAAATCAAGACCTTACGAGATCAGCAACGCGAGCTCATTAAGACAGGGGAAGCACTCAGCATTGACCCGGGACTGGAGAAGTACTTCAGCGAGAGTGCAGTCACAGACCCCACTATGAGGAAGCATGTCTACAAGAAGTTTTCCACGCTCTTCCTGAAGACATTCAATGTCGAATGTGAGATGGCCATACGCCAACTGCGAAGAGACTCAAGCTATGAGTCGTGTTCCGGTCGCATACTCCGCGCCTACAAGGAAGTCTGCGCGGCCGGTCTCGGACTCGGAATATCCATCAGCGGTGACTACCTCACGCTCCGCCATACAGAATGCAATCTTGTATTCGAGCACCTAACGGCCAAGGCGATAGAGCGCATCGAACGGGCCGGAGAACGAGAGCGGTTGCGCGATGAGCAGAGGGCGCAGGAAGAGTACACCTTCGTCCTCATCGAATTCGACAAGGAGCTGGAACGCTACCGCCTCATGCTGGCCAAAATGCAGGCACTCGGGGACGCCGAGGCGATTGCCAAATATGAAGATCTAATAGCGGACATAGAAGCGCAAGCGGCTGAGGTTAGACTTCGAGCCCAGAACATCCGGGCGGGATATGTATACATCATTTCCAATATCGGCAGCTTCGGAGACGGGATCGTCAAAATCGGACTAACCCGACGACTGGAACCAATGAACAGGGTCAAGGAGCTATCGAACGCCTCGGTCCCGTTCCGCTACGACGTTCACGCTCTCTACTTCTCACAAGTTGCAGTTGACAATGCAGTCAGCCTGGAAACCACTCTCCACCATCATTTCGAAGAACGACGGGTCAACAAGATCAACCGTCGCAGAGAATTCTTCCGGGCCACACCTAGAGAGGTTTTGGAAGTACTTAAAGCCCATGACGTTGACCTCGTCGAATGGGTTCAGGACCCCGAAGCAACTGAATATCGCCTAACGCAGGGGCGCGAAACTATGGAGGGACAGTTCGATTCCCAGCTGAACTAGCTTCCTATGCACATTGCGAGACCCCCCGAACTGGCTTGTCGTGCCGCCTGGCCGGCACCCCGAAAATTCAGCTCGCTCGCGACTCAGCCGAGAAACGGTGTACCAGTACTTACGACGCCGCCCTGCACAACCGGAAGACCCGCCATCCCCAATTAAGAGTCACCAGCCCTGAGCGTTCCACTTCCTTGAAAGTTGGACTGCGGTCGATGCGCTCTTCTGGCCGCCTGAGATGCTTGTGCAATGAATTCCGGTGACTGGCGACCGTTTGGCCAAGACGACGATGAACCTCTATATGATGCGCTTCACGACGGCGTGCCCCCATGGATGCGTAAGGCCCATTTCACCTGGCAGAAGGAGATTCTGAATTACCTCTTAACCGACAAGGATGACCATGCAGGACTACACCGCATCGAGCAGGATCTTCGCTGTGAAATCGCCATCCCTTCGGGCGCCACACACCTTGGTCTCATCTTGGCCGTTATCAGCCACTTCCAAAACCTCAATGCCGAGCTGACGTTGACCGACTACTTGCTGTCCCGCGCATCCATAGACGACGCCGAGGCCCTAGATGATTTGATGAAACCCGGCAGTCCCTTCGAGAAGTTGGACAAACTCCTGGCTAGATCGGGATCCATGTGGACGATCGGGATCCGTCGCGCGGGGCGCACGGGCCTGTTGCATCGTGTTCCTGAGGGCGTTCGCATCGCGACGGATGACGTCATACGTTCTTCCGGACAAGCAGGAAAGACCCTTGCCTTAGCGTGGGGCGCTGCGTTCGGCCTAGAGCCCAGCCCCCGCGAAGCCTATCGGCTAGCTGTTGAAGCGGTTGAAGACGCGGCTGTTCCTTTGATTGGATTCACTGCCAGGGAAAAGCCAACGTTGGGCCATGTCATTCGGAAATTGAATGGGACGACTTTCGATGCAGCGGGCTGGACGCTCCCCTTTCAAGGTGAAGATGAACATTATTCCAACGGCAAAACGGTCGTTGCGATGTTGAAGACCCTCTGGGCCGGACAAGTTGATCGACATGGCGGCGATCATGAACATGCCACTAAGGTGGCCATCAGCCAAGAGGCCGCAGAATCAGCGGTGCTTCTCGCTGTGCCGCTGGTCCACTGGTTCACATCCGGAACGGTCCTACATCGAGCTGAAGGCTGATACCTAAGAGGCCCTCCCATTTCCTTGGTTGTGGGATCGTCCCGGACAGTGGCACAGCCGGGCTGTCGCGTCTTCCGCTTTCTTCAACTCGAAGTCATAATTACACCCGCGTAACCTACCAGCGGAAGGTCCGTCGATCCCCCAATTGTCGGCGGGCCTTCATCTCGCCGGGCCTATGGGGAGGCACTCAAACGTTAGAAACGCTCTCCTGGCTGACGCGGAATAAGAAAGTCCCGGCATTCCAGCCTCACCGTCCGACTCCTTCTATAGCTTCCTGCTGGCAGGACAAGAAGGGGCAGCTTGCGAAAAAGTCGAAGATCAGACGCTAAGCCAGTCATCGAGAGCGTCCAGCCCTTGTCCGCCCCCACGACTACTCCGGGGCTGAGTAACGACTGAACAGCGGTCGGCGCTAAGCTCGTCGATTTAGCTTGTTCCCTGGCGGTTTTCCAAATCGTTCGACATGTTCTTTCCTTTGGACGCCCGTCTGCTTAGGGTGGGGCCCACACGACCTCCATGCTGGAGTTCGGGACAGGCTACTGACAATGATCGGGCGGCAAGCATGGCACCGAGAGATCCATACAAGATTCACCGGCAAGAGCACCTAGGAGATTTCCTGGACGGGCTCGCTGGCCAAAACCTGCTCAGCTGGAATTGGGGCTATGAGAAGAGGCGTGCACTCTTCACGATCACGGAGCCAGGCGCCAGCCGCGTGACGTATCAGATTATGGAGGCCGAGGGAGTGGCAATGCGAATCGCAGCGAGAGAAACCATTATCTGGATCCCGGTTCCCCACCCAGGAAATTCCGACCTCTACCGGGAAACGCGTGCAAAAATCGCAGAGCTGAAAGCGGCCTCAAGCCAGTAGACCGCAAGCCTCCCGTTAATGCTGTGCTAGTCGCCCCACAGGTCGTCAACCGCAGCAAGATCGTCAGCCTTCTTAGCTGCTTCTACTGCCATTTCAGCTTTTGTAACCGCCATTAGTACAGTGCCCAGAGCTTTGATTTCCTCTGCAATTTCATCCTCGGAGAAGAAGGATTGCGGAAGTACGAGGCTCTGGTGACCACGATTGTTTCCGTCGTAAGTGTTGAAGCCGTGATCTTTGAAGACCTTCGCGAACTTGGTCATCTTTTGGCCATACATGAATTCGAACAGGGATTTGCGAACGTCGTTGGGCTTCACTGAGGAGAAGTGCGAGGGCTTAGGCCATGTGACTTCAGAGACAGCACCGGCGACGTCGGCAGCAAGCTCCGAAGCTAAGTCCTCCAGTTGGCTGCGAAGCTCTTTGATACCCTCGGTCCCGAGCGCCCTGGTAACGTCTGGCTCGCTTTGGCCAGTTCTCTTGGCCAGCTGCCGTGCATGCCCAGGTAGTCGTTCCGCAACTGCTATCAGAAGCTCGTTCTTCCGCGCCGTTGCTTCATCCTCCATAGAGGATAAATGGGCCTCGGCTTCCTTAAGTTTTTGTGCAGTCTCTTCGCTCATGTGGACAAGGCTAATCGAGAGAACAGACAGTCCGTCCTTTTCCGCAGACACGTAAGGAGAAGCGGGTGCTGAACGTGATGCTCGGTTATCTGTTCGGTCTGCAGGGGTGTCTTCTTCAGCGCCTCGCTCCCATGTCTTTGTGTGCGGAGGGCTACTCTCGAACCATGAGAAAGAATTCGTGGCCACGGGATAACTATTCGGGTCTGGGCGGCGGCCTCTACACAGGTCTGGGCGGTGGCCTGTACACCGGCCTCGGCGGCGGCGCGTACTCCGGCCTGGATGGTGGTGCGTACTCCGGCCTCGGCGGCGGCGCTTACACAGGGCTGGGCGGCGGCCTGCACACCGGTCCGGGCGGCGGCCTCTACACAGGCCCCGGGGGTGCCCTATCCACCGGTCCGGGCGGCGGCCTGTACACCGGTCCAGGTGGCGGCCTCTACACCGGTCCGGGCGGCGGCCTCTACACAGGCCCCTGCCCCAATCCCTACCGGAGCAACCAGCCGCCGGCCTTCATCCTTCTCCCCTACCTTCGTGAGATGGGAATGGGTGGTTACGCTGACCTACTGATTCAGGCTGGCTGGCAGTAAGTCGCGGGTGACACAATCACCACCATCTGACTTTGCCGCCGCCGAGAGTGTCCCAGTTCCTTGGAACTGGGATCGCCGGGGCTTCGAGGTCGCCGAACTCTGCGACGCATGGGAGGACGGTTACCTGTCCGCCCCATGGCCGCAGCCTGCGGGGGACCTGTGCGAGTACGGCCTGTCCGCGTCACTGTGCGGCGGACCCATGCACTGGTACGACCATGAGTAAGCGCGTGTGGATTCTGCCGACGGCACTAGGCGTTGCCGGTCTGCTCATTGGGTCTGGCTTGGGCTTTGGCTTTGCCCCAGCGGTGCCCGCCGAAGGCACGCCAGCGTCATGCATTGAGGCGCTGGCACTCGCTGACGAGGGAATCGGCGCTAACACCGCCATCCTGCGGCATGCCGCCGATGCCCTTACTGCGACGTCCGACTCGGACTTCCGGGATGCCCGCAACGGGATCGACAAGGAGCTCGACAGGCTGGCAAGCATGAGCGACAGATACGAGAGCACGAAGCATGACTGCCGGGAAGGGGCACGGCCATGATGCTCGTTATCGGGCGGCGAGGCCCAGCGCGATGGCTATCCGGCCGTCACTTCCACGTCGTCCCCGCCGTAGCCTTGTGCACGGTGCCGCTGCTATCGACGTAGATCTCGCAGCGGTACGTCATATCGTGGACCTGTCCGTCGATTTCGAGTGAGCGAACATCACCAGAGACGACATAGAGGTAGCCGCCGTAAGCCTGCATTGAGTTCTTGAGACTGCTCGTGGACTTGAACTCCGGACTAGCCTGCGCGGGCAGCTTGCTCGCAACGGCCTCATGGCAACCTCGGACAGCCCCCTCCGGTTCGAGCGCGTAAGAACGGGAGATGAAAATGCTGATACCGGCGACGATAATCGCCAGCACGCCGAGGACAATCGCAGCTTTCCGAAGTTTCACGCGGGCGGGGATCCGCTCGACTGACGCCACGCCGTCAGCCCACGCCTCGGTTCGCCGGTAGCCGGCGACGCTGATGTGCGAGTCTGCCGACTTCGGGTGGTCCGCTGTTTGCTTCTCATAGACGACATTGCCGTCCGCGTCAGTGACGGTGATGGGCCGGGCACCGCTGTGTGTGCTGTCGGCGCCGAATCCCTGGCTATCGCGTTGGCCAGGTTCACCAAGCCTGGCGGTCAGCGGCAGTTGATCAGTCATGTTTCCCCCAAATATGAACGTGAACAGGCCAACCATTCCGCGGGCTTCATGCGGTGAACCTGCCAGGCATCATCCTATGGCGCGCTTGGTGAGCTTTGGCATAACTGGCCGTTATTGGTCGGTCTGCTCGCGGAGTGCCACGCACTGCTCACAATGCCCACACATCCCACTTGCACAAGCAAGCGGAGCCTGTACCGGATCACCAGGGACCGGGCGGCGCAGTGCTGCAGCAGACCCAAGAATGTTAATGGCAATGTTCAAGCGCCTGGGATGGTCACCTTCCCGCGCACCCGGCCTCTCCCACACATCTTTAGGACCTTGCTGCCAAGCCCGCTCCACCAGTGCATCAATCGCAGGTTGCGGGGCAAACCGCTGCGGCCTGGTTCGAGCCGCCCGGCTGACCTGACTCCGCGAAACACTCCCGTAGTGGAGCACTTGAGCAATCTCCCTCACGCTCAACCCTCGTTCACGGAGAGCAGCGATAGCTTGCAGCCTGACCGTTTCGAAGGCTTCCCGCGCAGCATCCGCGTCTAGTTGGGCTTTGACAACCGTCCCCGCAATCCAGGAAGTGTCGACATCGCGGCTAACAGCGTATTCACTGCCAGTGACGTCATCGAACGAACCATCAAATGCATACATGAAATCTTTCTGTCCCATGCATGGGACACTACCAGAACTGTCCCACGCGTGGGACAACGCGAATCGGCCGTTACTTTGCACACCATCGACCCTGGGCTGTGGCCGCCGACTGGCGCTCCCTGACCACGGCCGGGCCCTGACCTAGTCTGCGTCCGCTTCGGTGAAGTACGGCGAGAACGATTTGTTCTTCTTAGGCACCGGGGCCTTCGTCTCCGGGGCGACGCGTTGCAGCAAGGCGTTGTGTACCTTCTCCAGGGTGGCGCTGCGTGCCTCGGCGCTAGCGAGCTTATTCTCCGCCTCCGCGGCCGCCCCGACGGCGGCGCGTTCTGCTGCCCGTGAGTCTTCGAGCTCAGCGCCCCTGGCAGCCAGCTGCCGCTCCAAGGCCTGCGCCTTGGACTCCAGGGCGGTGACGCGGGCCTGGAAGTCGGCGGTCGCGGTTTCTCTCTCTGCGGCTGCCTTGTCCAGGTCCGCCACGAGCTCGGCGATTTCCAGGTCTTTGTCTTTGCGTTCCTGCGCCCAGGCCGCTTCGACGGCGGTGTGCCGGTCGGCCGCCTGGGTGGAGGCCTCGGCCCAGCAGGCAGCGGCGAGCCGGGTCGCTTGTTCAAGCAGGGCCGGCGGTGTAGCGGCGACCTGTCCGCCGGCGGCGAGCTTCTCCTCTGACCATTCCTTCAGGTAGCGGGTGGCGTCCGCGTTGCTGACGCCGGCAGCTGCGCGGACCGTGGAAACGGTCGGGCGGCGCTCTGCGCTGATCTGCTCGGCGGCGGCAAACACGCGGTCTTTCACACTCGACGTCATGGCGTCTTCTCCCAAAAGTAGTAGGAGTAGTAACGATACTACTCCTACTACTACTGTTCAAGGGTTTAGAACGCCGATTCAGAATCGGGGTCCGCTCCCCCCAGCCCCCGGGCACCGCTGGTCGCCGGGGCACCCGGGCACCGGCCGGCGCGGCCCGTCGTGGACGTAACCGTGTGGCGGGTGGCATGAGCCGGCAATCCGCTCACGAACGCTGGTCCAACACAGAATGACCTACAGGGCCCTTCCGCTACGGTACCAACGGGGGTTATCAGGGGTGGATGACCCCATGCTCGGAACCGGCAGAGTCAACTAGGCTGATCCGGTGGAAATCACCGGAACGATCCAAATGGCCGACGGCAGCACCGACCACATCACCGCCCAGGGCGACACTTACGACAACGCCAAGGCCGTACTTGAGGCCGCCATCCCCGAAGGCACGAAGCTGATCGCCATCCGCAAGGACAGCTGACCACGGTGACTGAACACAGGACAGCGCCGCACCCGGAGTGGGTCCAGATGTACCGGCAAGGCCTCACCACCGCCAAAATCGCCGCCACAGCAGGCATCGGCCAAAGCACCGTCCGCTACCACCTAGCCATCGCCGCCGCCGCGGAACCCTCCATCAGGGACGACCACCGCAGCGCAACCCGCACAGCGCCGGCCACCCGCATCACCGCCGACGGGCTGCGGAACCTCGACGACACTCTCGCACTGCACCGGGCCGAGGGTCGACTCCCCTCGAGCAGTTCCCCCTCCGCGCGGGAGCGTGCCCTGGCCATGTGGCTGGTCAGACGACGCCAGGACCACGACCGGGGAAGCCTCTCCCCACCTACAGGGAAGGCCTGCAGGAAATCCCCGGCTGGGAACAACGAACCCGCAAAGACAACGACGAAAAACGTTGGAACCAACGCCTGATCGAGCTCACCGACTACATGGGCACCGGGAACGACTGGCCCCGCCACAAGAAAACAGACACCGAACAAGAACGACTCCTGGGCATGTGGCTGCACATCCAACGAATGAAGTACCGCCGCAACGAACTGGACCACGACAAAGAAGAACAGCTGAACACACTCCTTCGTGGCTGGCGTGCCGGCAGGACCCGCGGCCGACCGCCCGGCTCCCCAAACATCCCACGCGGCTGAACGGCTGCGGCGATCTTTGAACTCCACCGCGGTTCCCCGTCGGGTCAGCCCGAATAATAGCAATATCTACTGATATCTATCGTTTTGCTACACTTGTATATATTTCAGTAGATCTTCCTAGAGATGAGACTCGCTTGGATCCCGTATCGAATCCCTACTCGCCCGGAGCCGGCCGGAAGCCGGCGGCCCTTGTCGGTCGCGACCAACCGCGCAGGGATTGGCAGATTGCGATCGAACGTGTTGAATCCGGCAGAACGGCCCAGCCTTTCGTTCTCTACGGGCTAAGAGGCGTGGGCAAGACAGTTCTACTCTCGGACTTCCGCCGCTCCGCGAGTGAGCGGGACTGGCTGGTCGCACAGGTCGAAGCCGGCGCCGGCAAATCACTTCGCGAGGCGCTAGGAGAAGCCCTTCACGCGCCTCTTGCCGACCTGGCACGCCCGTCGGCCGGACGGCGACTACTCAAGGCGCTAAAAACAGCTGTCAGCTTCAAAGCGTCCTACGACCAGAGCGGAACCTGGAACTTCGGCCTGGACCTGGACGGGGCCTCAGGCGGAGGAGCGGACACCGGCGTCCTCGAAACAGATCTCCGCAAACTCATCCACGACCTGGCCTTGGCTGCAGAAGAGGAGAGCGTCGGCCTGGCGATCCTGATTGACGAAGCGCAGGACCTCAATCCGGCCGAACTCGTGGCACTCTGCGCCATCGCCCACGCCGCCGCGCAAGACGACTGGCGCGTCCTCTTCGCATTTGCCGGACTGCCGAGCCTGCCCAGGGTCCTCGCCGAAGCGAAGTCTTACGCCGAACGGTTCAATTACGAGAAGATCGAGGAGCTCCGCGGCACCGTCGCCTCCGAAGCCCTGACGAAACCGGCACGCGAGGATGGGGTCGAATGGGACGACTCCGCCGTCGCCCTGATCGTCGACGAAAGCGCAGGCTATCCGTACTTCCTGCAGCAATTCGGACAAGACACATGGAACGCCGCAACGGGTGTGAAAATCACCTTCGACGATGCCCGCGTTGGCGCCGCCAATGGCCGGGCAGCCCTGGACAGTGGCTTCTTCCGCGCCCGCTGGGACCGGGCAACTCGAGCCGAACAGAACTACCTCAGGGCCATGGCCGAAGACGACGACAAAGGTAGCTCATCCGGCGAAATAGCAGTACGGCTGGGACGAGGGCCGGCTAGTTTCGGCCCGATTCGGGCGAACCTGATTGCGAAGGGCCTGGTCTACGCTCCAGAACATGGAGTCATCGCATTCACCGTTCCTGGAATGGCGGCCTTCATCAAACGCCAACCCAACGGGTCCTAGGCATGTGGCTGCACATCCAACGCATGAAGTACCGAGGCCGCGAACTGGACCAGGACAACGAAGCACAGCTGAACGCCAGGCTTCCCGCATGGCGCATTGGCAGAGTGCGCGGCCGCCCGCCAGGTGTTCCCAAGCGTCCAGCGGGAGGCAGTCACGTCGGCAGTCCACCGTCCTACCGATCCCCCAATTGCCGACGGCGAGCGACTACCTCGTTTAAATAATTCCGTCCGGACAGAATTATTTTTTCAACCGGTCGCGTATGGCTTCATCCAGGAAGTCGATGATCGTGATTCCGGATGCCTCGATGTAGGAGTCCAGTTCATCCCTGAGTTCAATTTCGATCTTGGATGAAAACGGCTCCATCCTTCGCTTGCTCCTGGGGCGGCCCGGGCCAGGGCCTCTCGTCCGTAGCGATAGTTGTGGATCGGCCCCCGGTGCCTCAGTAACTGGCTGCACTTCAGGCTTCGGGTCCGACATTTCCGTCCTGGCCGTTAGAACATCAACGACATCGGCCGCCGGCGCCTTTCGGATGGATGATTTTCTGTCAATGGCCATTTACTTCTCTCCGTCCAGGGAACGGGCGTGAGCCACGAACTTCTCTGTCATGATGACCGCTCCCCTACTGCTCAGTTTTGTCAGCGGCGCCCTGCTGCTGATGGAATCCTGCATCGCCGTCCTTAGTGGCAAGTGGGGAACCATCACGTCCGTGCCGTACTCGGCTTCGAGTTCGCCGATCTGAAAATTGTGTTCGCCGGTTAGGGGCGAGCTGGTTTTGTTGATGATGATGCCTATAAATTCCAGGTCCGGGTTGAGGTGGGGTAGCGACTGCACTTTTTTGACGGTTTCCAGGAACTCGGTCACGCCTTTGACGGAGAAGGCAGCGGGTTCGGTGACCACCACGACTCGATCAGCCCAGATCAATCCGTTGAGAGTCAACCTTCCCAGAGCTGGCGGCAAATCAATGAGGACATGGTCGTACGCATCCAACTCCTCTGCGCCCCATGCAGCTGTCTTGAGTCGCATCTCTGGCGTCATGATGCTTTCTGTTTCCAACCGAGCAAGCGACTCCGAACTGGGTATGAGGTCAATGCCCGACCAAGAGGTTGGGGTGATCGCCTGGCCGAGTGTGCCCGCTTCTCCGCCGTAGAGAACATCAAAGATGTCGAACTCTCCAGCTCCTTCCAGCGCATCGGTGGCGTTTGCCTGGGGATCCAGATCGATCACCAGGACCTTCTTACCGATGAGCCTCAATCCCGTGGCAAGACCCAGAGTCACGGACGTCTTGCCCACGCCGCCCTTTCGGTTGCCTATGGCCGTTACTTTCATGTTGCTCTCCTCTCAGTTAAATAAAGACTGACAGATTGATGGATGGACGTCAATCCATCTATCAATCTATCAATCTATCAATCCATCCGTCCATCTATCAATCCGTCATGACGTAATTATTTATTCGCTAGCTACATCATGACAGAACTCCCTTTCTCGGCTTTCACGGGCTAAGGCCCCGGAACGCTAGCAGCTATAGGGCACCCACCCAGCCAGAATGTCGTAAGCCGCCGACAGGGAGTGGTGGAGGATCTGATGTGGGCCCCGCGGGTCAAAGGTTCCGAGCCATGAGCACCATGGCTTCCACGAATTACCGGGCCACGTCCCAAGATCAGTTTCTAAGCTGCCAGCCACAAGGCTGCGTCGTCCGGCGGTATCCAAAGTTCTTCCCGCTCAGGGTCGTACAGGTCGACTTCGTTCATCCGAACGTCCAAGAATCGGTCCAAGTAAGCATGCCAGGCCGCACGTTCACGTCGGTTGCGGCTGATGTGGGCTTGGTAGTCCTCCATCACGCCCAGACGTTCCGCGAGTGAACGGAGGTTGGCTGTGGCCGTGATCTTCCAGTGCCGGCCGTCCCTGTGGATCATCCCCAGGCCTTCCATTGCGGTAAGGGCCTTCTCGACGGTTGAGCGGCTTATTCCGGTGTTTCGTATAAGCTCTGCGCTGGTGGGGGAGTGCCGGCCGCGCTCGATAGCCTCGTACACGAGGGCTGATGCATCCCCAAGTGCCCGGAATACAGGACGTATGGAATGGATCTTGCCCTTCCGCCAGGTGAGTTCACGGGCCAGCTGCTGATACTGCTCGGGTAGCTGGATGAGGTAAATGTCAGCTGCTTTGTGGCGGGCGTCAGCGACTTTGGTGAGGATCCCGTCGGAAGCTTGGACCAGGATTGGCAGGAGCCTGGCGACGGTGACGTGGTGCTTTCCCATTGCCGTGGCCAGTGTGCGGCACCCGACGTCCAGAAGGTCTGTTTCTTTCTTCCTCATGTAGGCAAGCAGTGCGCGTATGAGGAAGCGAAGGCCGAGGCCTTCACGGCCTCGATCTTTAAGTCTGTGGTCAAGTACCGCATAGAGAACATTTTCTAAATCGTTCACGAGCTGGTGGAGGGCAGCTGGGCTGGGCTTAGTAATTGCCCCCCCTGTGGGAAAAGTGGGGCTTGTGTTGTTAATAAACGCATCTTTTCCCCGTCGTTCGCGGGGCTTGGTTTTTTGTGTCCACGATTCAGCCTTTGCCCATTCCTGCTTTATGAGACGGTTCTGCTTTGCAGTCGAGCCGTAGAGTGCCGCGAGACCGGGGAACTGTCCGGTCAGTTCGTTCTGCACCTGGGCCATGGTCCAGCCGCAGGCGCTGAAGTGGTCGAGGACGGCCATGCGTGCCTCTGACGGGCTCTTGTAGCGTGCTGTGTCGTAGAGGCCTGTTCGGGCAATCCGGCGTAGCGCGGATTCGCTGCCTGCCGTCAGCGGAAGCGGCTGCGCGGCCGTGGTGCGCTGTCCAGCAACGGCTTTGGCCTGGCGTACTTTTAGGGCACGGTTGCGGGCCAGCTCAGGAGCCAGTGCGGTCCGGAGGGCGTCAACAGCCGTGCCGGGATTTCTGCGGCGCAGGATGTCGTAGGCCTGGGACAGGGGTGTGATGAGGGTTTGGTGGCCGCCGGATTTGTGGGCCGATCCTGGAACGCGAATACAACCGTCCGTGATGTTCTGGTGGGGGCTGGGGTCAAGGCTCGCGGCCGTCAGAGCCAGAGCCTCTATGAGCTCGCGTGCCTCCGCGGCCATGAGGCGTTCTTGGAGCGGGATATACAGATGTCGGCCACCGCTGGGGGAGAAGTCCTCGACAAAGATCACACCGGACGCCATGAGCGTGCCCCGTAGGCGGGCTGCGTCAGAGTCAACTACTCCTTGGAGGGCCTTGGAGGTGTCCAGGTCCAGGCATAGCGTGGCGACACTGCCATCTGCCCCATGGAGCATGACTGCCGCGGGCCGCTCAGGCAAAGCCCTGGTGATCATGGGGGAGTCTTGGGCCGGGGGTACTGGAATCGGTCACCGATCCACCGGCCCAGCCGGTAACTTGGCTGGCCGGCAATCAGCGGGGCCAGGATCCACGCCTGCTCCGGGGTGCCTTGACAAGAAACACGCGAAGGGACATGCGTTGACGCGGAAGACGCTTCAGGTACGATAGGACCAGTTCCTCTCCACTGGATTGGTACGACAAGATCCACCCACTGGGTGGGTGTTGGCAAAAGTTCAGATCTCATCCCGCCAAGAACAGGATCTGAACGCATACTTTTTGAAGGCCCGCTCTGTGCGGGCCTTCAGTTTTTAACTGGCTTTAGAGGTAAACAGATCCTCCGGTAGTTGAGAGCGGTCAAACCAAGTTGGAATGCCGTCCTGTGAAATTTCATCGCGCAGGTGCTTCAGTACAACTTCCATGACTTCGCTCTGGGACATCCCTAAGCGGTTACCCAGAGCGACGACGAGTTGCTTATCTTCGCTGGGAACACTTGTCACCAGCTGGACATTGTCCAAGCCTGTCCCGCGCTTGCGGCGAAGGGGTGTAGTAGTCATAGCGCCAAATTAGCGTTAACGCTAAGGATTAAGTGGGAGATGCCGCGTTCTGGCGTGTCGATAGTTGTACTCACCGCTTAGTCGAGGCCCAGTGCTCGGCCCAATTCCGCGTACCTCTGCTCGACTTCAGAACTAACCAGGGCGTATCTGACCCGCATGCCGTTTCGTTCTTCGGTGGCCGGAGGGTCCTGGAGCACAACACCCTCATCCGCGAGCAACTGAAGGTTGTGCTTCGCTGTTGCCACCCCAATCTCCAGCGCTTTTGCAACGTCGCTTCGCGTGGAGGAGCCGTGTTCCGTCAGATACCCGATGATTGCAACCTTTGTCAGATTGCCGAAGGCGTTAATGACTCGCTCCAAGGGAGCAGTTGAGTTGGGTCGAACATATCGGGGCATAGGGACAATCTTGCCGCACCCAAAGGTCTATATACATGATTAGAGCGTAGCGGATAATTAAACTATCCGCTAGGCTCTGGTTATGTGCGCTTGACTCTCCGGCGGAGCAAAGCACGGGCAAGAGCACAGATAGCAGTGACCACTGACACAGAAAGGCCGTGTGACAAGCGATTCTGGCTCAACGTGTGGACAATGGCCTGTTGGTCCACCGAATGGAATTTGTCAATGCAGCTGGTGGCTGTGGAAACGATGTCCAGGGGGAGGGGGCGGATTTTGAAGAGTTTATTGCCGTTTGGTAGGGGTGGCTACAGAAAACGGATTATTTTGTGTCATAAAGGGTTTCTGCGGCACAATATGTTCCGATTTCCGGGGGCTGGATTACGGCGTTGGTTACCAGCGTGAGGCACCAGGCTTGTTCGGCCTGCTGCTCGAGGTGGCGGGCCCGGATGGTGCCTTCGTGTGCGTAGAGCAGGTCCCTTATGAGCGCGTGCAGCGACTCGCCCTTGTTCAGCTGGCGGGAGATCTTGCGACGATACACAGGGTCGGACAGGTAACGGGCGGCGTAGATCGTTCTCCGGGGGAGACCGTACTCCTTCAATGCCGCGGCCAGCGCGTTCTGCCGGTTCGATGCTTAGAGCTTGCCGACCAGCAGTGACGCGGTGGCGTGCCCGAAAACTTCAGCGATCCGGCCAGGCGTAGCAGGTCGTTTCAATGACCGGCGATCATATCAGATGCTGGCGTCCTATTGGGCGTCGGAGCGGGGCAGTAAACGCGACGCCCGCCAAATATGGGGCAGCACGCTGGAGACCCGGACACGGGCATGACGGAGGTGTCAGGGCACGCTGCAGCTGTATACAAGTCCGGTGAATGCAGAGACGGTTCCGGTTACGGGGATTGATGTCCAGCCGCCGGGCCCGGTGGCGGTGAGTGAGAAGGTGCCTGAACCGATGCTCAGGATGCCGGAGGGCAACGTCACGGACGTCGCGCTCGGGGCGAGGGTTCCGTTGCCGGAGGGGCCTCCTGTCGTTGTCGCCGTCACGGTCCAGGCGTATCCGCCCCTGGTGAGTCCGCCCGTAGGGGCGGTCCAGGTGAACTTGGGGGGCGATAGGACTCCGGCCGTGCAGGCGAGTGAGGTTGCCGGGGCGACCGTTCCGGCGGTGAACGACCCGGAGCCGTATTGCGGGTAGGTCCACGAGGCGAGGCTCTGCCGGGGAGGAGCGATTGTCAGTGCGGCGGCCATGACCAGCAGTCCGGCTCCGGCAAGGTACCGGCGCTTCATGGCGTCACCCTGGCTCTCCGGCGCTGCCGGGCGCCGGGGAGCCGGGCGGATGAGGCGAGCATGAGCCCCGTGGTGACTGCGCCCAGAGCCGCGAGGAGTGGTGGCCACAGGTCGGCGCCCGTTGATGCGAGGGAGCTGACACTTCCGCCGGTGGAGAGTTCGTCGCCGACGCCGCTGGCCGTGAGGTTGAAGGTGGCCGATCCGGTCGGAACGCTTCCCTGGTTGGCGGGCAGGGCCGCGTCGATGAGGATCCAGCGTTGCTGGCCGGAGGGCATCGATGTCAGCACGAGAGGGCCGGGGATCAGGGTGGAGGCCGGGCCGGGCCCAAGCAGTACTGTCCCGCCGCTCTGGCATCTGCCGCCGACCCAGCGTACCTCGCACATGCTCACGGTGATGCGCAGCCCGTTCGGATCCGCGGCGAGGCCACCCTGCGCCGTCAGCGAGATACTGACGACGCCGGGGTTGTCCGGGTGGGCAGCGACTCCGATCTGCCACGGCACGGGCACCGCAGGCACCAGGTGAGCCATGAGTGTCTTGTCCGCGACCGAGGTCAGTGTCAGGACCGGGCCCTGGATCACCTCGTCCGTGACGGCCGCATTCGCGGGAGCCGCCGCGTTGACGACGGGTGCGGACAGTGTCAGGAGCACGATCACGGCGAGCCCTCCGGTCCTGGCGGCGTGGCATCGGGTACTGCGCCGCCGGGCGCCGCGCCGCGGGCGGGGTGCCGGGGCGCCGTGGGGCCAGAACGCCCAGGTTACGAGTCCGGCGGCACCGATGGTGATCGCGCCGAGGGCGAGGGGATTGGAGACGGCATTCACGGCGTAGGCGAGTTGCGGGATGGAGAAGAGCACGATCCTCACGTTGCTCACGACATAGGGTGCGGGGTCCTCCGCGGGGTTCGCGTCCCCGCGCAGTGTGATGGTCCTGGTGTCGCCGGCTGCAGGGGATACGGAGGTGACGCGGTGTGTCACTGGCAGGGCAGGGCGCCGGTCGACGGTGACGACGTCTCCGACGCGGATATCGGAGGCGGGAATCTGTTTGACGATCGCGAGTGAGCCGGCGGGGATCGTCGGGCTCATCGATCCGGTCTTGAACATGATGAGTGTGATGTGGAAGAAGAACGCGATGAGTACCAGAACGATGCAGACGGCGCCGCCGATCGCGGCGACGGTCAGCAGGGCGTTGCCGGCGCGGCCCCCAAAGCCGCCCCGATCGGTCACGTGCGAGTCCATCTCCGGGGCCCTAGGAGGAGATTCCCGAGAAGAGCCAGGTGAGGGTGCCCGTCCCCCCTGGTAGGTGTTGGCGGCTCCGGACTGGATCCTCACGTCGTAGCAGTATCGCAGTTCCCCGCTCGGGGATGTGATCGCGGACGCGACGGGTGTGGCCGGAACGGTTGTCACCGCAAGGTAGGTCGATGCCGAGCCCGCGATGTAGGTGGGCGTTCCGGAAAAAGCGGTGGAGTCGCACGTTGTGCCGGTTCCGGCCGTGCGTACCGCCCGGTATTCGAGCACCGGCACGAGGGTCCCCGACGTGGTCGAGCCCGCGAGCGTGATCGTTCCGCCGGCCGTCGAGGCGGCCGTCGTGCGGATGTTCACCCAGGCGTACTGCGAAACGGTCGGCGACATGGCCGTGGCGTTGAACACGAGCGAAGCCCCAGGGGGAGAGGTGTTGCTCGCCCACACCCCAGCCACGGTGCTGGACTCCGTGTTGAAGATGCTCGCCGTGAACGACCCCGTCGCGTACTCGGAGTCGGTCCAGGCCGCGAGGGTCACGGTGGCGCCCGCGCCCAGGACGAGGGCGCCGGCGAGAACGGCGCGCACCCGGGTGAGGGCGCGGCCCCTCACCCGTGCGAGATGCCTGGGCACGGTGATTACGGAGTAGAGGTCGCGAGGAATTCCCAGGTTCCGACGGCTGAGGTGTCCTGTACCAGCGATGTGCTCGAGGTGACCTGGATGCACAGGAACACGTCAGCTCCGGTGAGCGTGCCGAGACTGGTCGACCTGGCCAGGTTGAAGGTCGAAGCGCCGGCCACCGAGTTCAGTGCAGTGCCGGCCGGAACGATCGTGGCCGTACCTGTTGCCGTTGGCGTGCACCCGCGACCGAGGCGACCTTAATGATTTTGTAGGTGAGCTGGCCCGCAGCCGTGCCGGACGATGCGGCCGAGTTCATCGATACCGTTGCGTCGAAGTTCGTGGTCGTGTCCAGATGAAGGACATAGGGTGCAGCGACGGTCTCGCTGGGGCTCAGGTTGTTGAAGCCGGTCGTGAAGCTCAGCGCCGCGGGCGAGCCGGCAGCGTGGTCGCCGAAGGTCGTACCGTCCGCGCTGCCCAGCACATTGAAGTGACCAACGCCGAACGTGCCCGTCACGAACTCCGAGTCGTTCCAGGCCGCGAGCGTGATCGCAGCCCCAAGGCCAAGGACGAGACCACCGGCCAGGATGGCTTTGACCTTCCGGTTCTTCGAACGATCAACAGTCTGCGTGGTTTCCGAACTGGACATCTGATTCCCCCATGATCTGACCCGTACCCCGGGCCGTGTGCCAGCGCCGGAACAGCACACCGGTATAAACAAACACAGGGGGCCGCGCGGAACGTAGCCCCTCCACCGCGACTGTACGCCCCAATCCGTCTCTTAAGGGGTGGACTACAGAAAACGGATTTTTTGTGTCATAAGGAAGCTTTGAGGCCCGCGGTACCCTCCTTGGATCGTGCGGGGCTCTCGAGGTGCCCTGGTCCGGGGTGTCTTTTATTCGATCGATTAAGTGACTGGCCGATCTTTGCCCGGACACCACACCCCACTTGTCACATAACCCGTTAATTATAGTATGCTCCTTGAAAGGTTCTTTTGCTTGGTTATGTGACTGCCTGTCGGGCTGGGGTGTGGATGGAGTTCTTGGATGCCTCGTCGTTCGGTGTTGTCGGCTGCGGAGAGGCAGGGCTTGGTTGCTGTTCCGTCCGGGGAGGAAAACCTTCACCGCTTGTACGGGTTGAGTGAGCGTGACGTTGGCTTGATCCACGAACGCCGCGGCACTGCAAACCGGCTGGGTTTCGCTGTCCTGCTGGCCTACATGAGGTATCCCGGGATCGTCCTGGGCGTGGACGAAACGCCGGCAGCGCATGTGGTGGCTTTCCTGGCGGATCAGTTGGGAGTGCCTGCCGAGGCATGGGGTGGGTATGACCGGGGGGCGGCAACCAGCCGGCGGCATGTTCTGGAGCTTCAGAGGGTGTTCGGTTTCGTGACGTTCACTGCCGCGGACCACGAGCCGGCCGTGGAATCCCTAGCCGCCTCCGCGATGGCTAACGATCACGGGGCCGTGCTGGCCGAGGAACTGGTGGTCTCGTTGCGGCGCCGGAAGGTGTTGTTGCCGGCGTTGCCGGTGGTGGAGAAGATCTGTTCCGAAGCGATCACCCGGGCGAACAGGGCTGTTTACGCGGCGTTGACCGAGGGCCTGGATGCGGGACACCGCCGGCGTTTGGACGGTTTGCTGCAGATTGCCCCGGAACGGGACGTGAGCATGTTGGTGTGGTTGCGGCAGTCCCCGGCGAGACCGAACTCGAAACAGATGCGCGAGCACCTGGACCGTCTGCGAGGGTGGAAAGATCTGGGCCTGCCGGATGGTGTGCGGTTCCGGGTTCATCAGAACCGTTTGCTGCGCCTGGCCAAAGAGGGCGCCCATATGACCGCGTCGGACCTGGGGAAGTTCGAACCATTCCGGCGTTACGCAACCCTGGTTGCCGTAGCGGTGGAGTCCATGGCAACGGTCATCGATGAGGTCATCAATCTGCATGATCAGATCTTTACGAAAGTGTTTTCCTCAGCCCGGAACCGCCACAAGGAACAATTCCATCAGTCAGGGCGGGAGATCAACGACAAGGTCCGCTTCCTGGGCAGGGTGGGCCAGCTCCTTCTTGACGCCCGGGAGAACGGCACGGACCCTTTCGAAGACATCGACACGGTCCTGGGGTGGGAGGCTTTTACTGCCGAGGTGATCGCGGCGCAGGCGTTGGCGCGGCCGAAGGAATTCGATTTCCTGGCCGGGATCGCCAATAGCTCAACAATGGTCCGCAGATACTGGCCGGGTTTCCTGGATGAACTGGTATTCCGGGCAGCACCTGCCGCAGCGGACCTCATGGCCGGTGTGGACGTGCTGCGCCGGCTCAGTAGCGGGGGCAGCAGGACTATCCAGGATGGCGCCCCCGAAGGGTTCGTGTCCCGGCGTTGGGTGCCGTTGGTGTTCACCGAAGCCGGCATCGACCCGGTCTTCTACGAACTCTGCATACTGTCCCGCCTCAAAGACGCCCTAAGATCCGGGGATGTGTGGGTGGAGGGGTCCCGGCAGTTCAAAGACTTCGAGGACTACCTCATCCCACCCCAGGTCTTCCGCGCCGGTGAGGGTGCTCGGTTCACCCTGCCGGCCGCCGCCGACCCCGCAACATACCTGGCCGACCGGGTTGACCTACTCAACGAACAACTGGCCATCGTGGACAGGCTCGCTGCCGCGGGCGAGTTGCCGGAGGCCTCGATCAGCACCCTGGGCCTGAAAACAGCACCCCTGGAAACCATCGTTCCCGAAGAAGCAAAGGACTTGGTCACCCAGCTATCCGGGATGCTGCCCAGGGCGAGGATCACGGACATGCTCCTGGAACTCGATGCCATCACCGGTTTCACCGATGACTTCCCCCACCTGAAAACCGGTGCCCCACCCAAAGACAAAACCTTGCTACTGACTGCGATCCTGGCCGACGGCATCAACCTCGGCCTGGTCAAAATGTCCGAAGCCTGCACCGGTGCGACGTATTCAAAAATGTTGCGTACCCAGGCCATGCACATCCGGGACGAAACCTACGCCGCTGCCCTGGCCCGGCTCGTCAACGCCCAAGCAGCACACCCCTTCGCCCACCACTGGGGCGACGGGTCCACTTCGTCCTCGGACGGTCAACGCTTCCGCACCAGTTCCAAGGCCGAAGCGACCGGGCACATCAACCCGAAATACGGTGCATCACCGGGCAGAATGATTTACACCCACATCAGTGACCAGTACTCCCCGTATCACGCGAAGCTCGTCAACGTCGGGGTCAGGGACGCCACCTATGTCATCGACGGACTTCTGCACCACGAATCAGAACTGAAAGTCACCGAGCACTACACCGACACCGCAGGGTTCACTGACCACGTCTTTGCCCTCACCACCCTGCTCGGCTACCGCTTCGCCCCACGGATCCGTGGCATCGATACCACCCGGATCTACACCCCCGATAAAACCAGTTACGAGGCCTTGGAGCCTATCGTCGGCGGGACCATCGACACTTCCATGATCGCCGTGCACTGGCCAGAGATCCTCCGACTGGCAGCCTCGATCAAACACGGCACCGTGACCGCGTCCCTCATGCTCCGTAAACTCGGCTCCTACCCCCGCCAAAACGGCCTCGCGAAAGCGCTGCGGGAATACGGGCGCATGGAACGGACCCTGTTCATCCTGGACTGGGCCCAGGACCCAGACCTACGTCAGCGCGTCACAGCAGGGCTGAACAAAGGCGAAGCCCGCAACGCCCTCGCCCGCGCCGTGTTCTTCAACCGCCTCGGCGAAATCCGCGACCGGTCCTTCGAACAGCAAAACTACCGGGCCTCCGGTCTGACGCTGCTGACGGCGGCGATCGTTCACTGGAACACCATCTACACCCACCACGCCGTCACCACCCTCACCCAGGCCGGCAACCCGCCAGACCCGAACCTTCTGAAAAACCTCTCGCCCCTGGGGTGGGAACACCTGAACCTCACCGGCGACTACACCTGGCGCCACACCACCAAACCCGGCAAACTCAGACCCCTCCGCTCCACACCTCGCTAACCAAAGATGCTCCAAATAGCCGTGGGAAACCACTGAGCACACCATACAAACGACAGGACGAAAACCGATGTTGATCGGATACATGCGGGTCTCCAAAACAGACGGTTCCCAGACCATGGACCTGCAGCGCGACGCGCTCCTGGTGGCCGGCGTCGACGCCGGACACCTCTACGAAGACCAGGCCTCGGGCAACAAAGACGACCGCGCGGAACTCACCGCCTGCCTCAAAGCGCTCCGTGCCAACGAGGACACCCTCGTGGTGTGGAAACTGGACCGTCTCGGACGGAACCTGCATCACCTGGTCAATACAGTCCACTCCCTGACCGAACGCGGCATCGGCCTCAAGGTCCTCACCGGCCAGGGCGCCACAATCGATACCACCACACCCGCCGGGAAACTCGTCTTCGGGATCTTCGCCGCACTGGCGGAATTCGAACGCGAGCTCATCTCAGAACGCACCAAAGCCGGGCTCGCCTCAGCGCGCGCCCGAGGGCGCAAAGGCGGCCGCCCCTACACCATGACCGTCGCGAAACTCAGACTCGCAGCCGCCGCGATGGGCCAACCCGAAACCAAAATCAGCGAGCTCTGCACCGAACTCGGCATCACCCGTCAAACCCTCTACCGCTATGTCTCGCCCACCGGAGAACTACGCCCCGCCGCCCACCAACTCCTCAACACCCGTAAATCCAGCCCCGGAAAACGGAACATATTGTGCCGCATAAACCCGGAATATCCCCTCCTTATGACACAAAATAATCCGTTTTCTGTAGCGACCCCTGGTACGGCGTGGCAGAGTGACGGTGCTTTGCGTGAACTGGCGATCCGGGAACGTGAGGTCTTCCGGTCCTGGGTGGCTGAACTGGACGCCCCTGGTTCATTGGTGCGCAAGCCGGTGCCTGCATGAAGAAGGCTTCGTCAGGAGCGGCGCTGACTGTGGGGGCTCTTCTTCTGGCCCCCACTTTGATTGTCGTGCTGTTCCTGGGGGCGGGCGGAGCTAGGGGCGCCGAATCGTGCGGCGTGACGGGTGGCAGCGTTGGAGTGGGAAGTGTCCCGGCGAAAGTGGGTGCTTTCTCGGGCAAGCAGTTGGAGAACGCGGCCGCGATCATGAAGGCGGCGAAGGACCTGGGACTTTCCGCCGCTGCGCAGATTCTCGGGGTGCAGGCCGCTCTTGGTGAGTCCACGTTGAACGTCATCGATTTTGGCGACGTTGCCGGTCCTGATTCACGGGGTTGTTCCAGCAACGGGACAACGGGGCGTGGGGCTCCTATTCGGACCGGATGGACCCTTACGTCAGCGCCACAAGCTTTTTCAAGGCGCTGAGCAAGGTTTCCGGGTGGGAGCAGCTGGAGCCCAGCACCGCCATTCACCGTGTGCAGGGCAACGCTGTTGAGAACCACTACGCGCAGTTCCGTGCCCCTGCAGCTGAGGTTGTGAAGTCACTGGGCGGGAAAGCCACCGCCGGGATTGATGCCAGCGGAGCATGCCCCAGCGGCGGGGGAGCGGTCGTCGGTGAACTGTCGGGTAAGTGGGTCCACCCACTGGCCGGCGCAATCATGAGTAGCGGCTACGGCTCCCGTCCCGCCCCGGCCGGAACCGTCGGGGGAGTCCTGGCGAACTTCCACTACGGAATCGACTTCGCCACTCCCGGCCGCGCAGGAACCATCGTGGCCGTGACGGATATGAAGATCGTCAGAATCCGAGCCCTCGACGGCACGTTCGGCACGGGCGTGACCGGACAGACGACGGACGGGAAGCTGACCATCGGCTACTACCACATGGAAGCTGGCTCAGTCCGGGTCAAGGAGGGCGACGTAGTGGCCGCCGGAACCCCGCTGGGTACCGAGGGCGCCACGGGCAACGTCACCGGCCGGCACCTTCACATGGAGTTCTTCCCCGGTGCCCTGCCCAACCCCATGGTCCCGATCAACCAGACAACCGACCCAGCACCGATCCTCAAAGCACAGGGAGTGAGCTTCTAATGAGCACCAAGAATTTCGTCCTTGTCCTAGCCGTCGCGGCCGTCGCCGTCACCGGCTGCACGGCACCCGTATCGAACACCATCCCGGAGCCTGCCGTCACGGCCAGCGCCTCGGTTGAGCTGCGCGAACACGACGAGGACCACGGCGTTCCCGCCGTGACCTGGGGGGCCTCCACGGATGCGGAAGTCAAGGCCCTTGCCGCCGATCTGATGGGAAAGTTTGCCACCACGCAGGTCACTTCACGGGCGTGGTTCAACGCGCTCCAGCCGCACATGAGCGCCGACTATCAGGAGTCCGCGCAGTACATCGACCCTGGCCGCATCCCGGTCACAAAGATTCTTTCTGACCCGGTCCTGGTCCGGGAGAAGGCGAATCCCATGTCGGTCATGGCGGAGTTCGCCACGAACAACGGCCCGTGGGTGCTGTCCCTTCACCGGTCAGGGCAGGAGGAACCGTGGCTGATAACCCGTATCGCTCCCAAAGATTCCTAAGCAACATCACCACTCCGAAACGAAAGAGGTAGGCCCATGGCCATCGAAAAATCGCTGATCCAGCCGGAACCGGTGATCAGCGCCATCATCAACGGTGACAACACCGGAGTCCTGAAGATCAACGGGGACGAACACCCCTACGAAGCCCCGGACGTGAACGAACTGCGCCAGGCGCTCATGAAGCGCGTCATCGGGGAAGCAGCGACCCTCGGCCGCCCCGTCCGCGTGACCTCGATGGACGACACCGGAGTTTCCTACCTGGTGGTCTCACCGGCCGGTGACGTCGAGGAAGAGCAGCCCACAACGGTCCCGGAGGATGCCAGCGCGATCATTGAGCGCATCCCGTCCGCCCCGGCCGCCACAATCACTATGGCAGCGGCTACGACCGCTACAACCGTCGTCAGGGAGCCAGCCCTTACAGCTGCACCAGCAGCGGCCACCCGCCGGTCTATCAGGGAAGCCGGAAGTTTCCTTGCGGCTCCCAGCGCTGTAGAGCCTGCCACGCAGGGCATTCGGGGAGTGCTGAACAGCCTGGGGTTCTCGCTGGGCCCGTCAGAGGATGAGCTGAGCGAACGCGAGGATATCCGGCTGGCATCCAAGCACTTCGCCGGCACCCGCACCATTGCCGTAGTGAACCAGAAAGGCGGATCGAACAAGACACCCACCGTGGCCGGCTTGGCTGCCGTTTTCGGCCGCAACGGCGGCAGCGTCGTGGGGTGGGATAACAACCCCACGACAGGGACTTTGGGGTGGCGTACAGAGCAGGGTGACCATGCCAGGAGCGCCCTGGATGTGATCGCCGCCGCTGACGCCCTGCTGTCACCCACGGCCCAGTCCGCAGACATCAACGCATTCGTCCACCACCAGAGCACCGACAAGTACGACGTGCTGCGCTCTGACGCAGATGTGGACGGCACGCACGAAGTAACCGCTGAAGAAGTAGACGTCCTGCATCGCGTGGTCTCCAAGTACTACCGGCTGATCCTCATGGATTCGGGCAACAACCACCGAAGCGCCGAGTGGAACCGCATGATCGATCACGCGGACCAGCTGGTGGTTCCCACCACCAACGAAGAGGACCGGGTAGAGGCTGCCCTCCTGACCTTGCAGGGCCTGGACCTGAAGGCCGAGCGCTCCGCCGGACTCGCTTCCAACGCCGTCGTGATCGTCTCTGAACGGCAGAGAGGTGAGGCCCGGCTCTCGCAGGAGACGGCAGAGAAGTTCAGGCCCTATGTCCGGGACGTCGTTGTGGTGCCTTTTGATGAGGCGCTGAAGTCCGGTCAGATCCGTTTCGGCGCCCTCCAGCCTGCTACTCGGAGGGCGTGGTTGCGGGCGGCGGCTGCGGTGGCTCGTGGGCTATGAACGTGACCGAAAAGACCGAGAACGTCAGCCCCTGGGTAACGGCCGCGCAAAGCATCGCACCGGAAGTCCGCGCCGCCGCACCTGAAGAGGAACCTACCCCGGCGGCTGAGGAACAGCCTGTCGGTTTCGTTGCCGCACACGGCGGGGCCGGGGCCACGGGCTGGGCCGCGATCCTGGACGGGACGGACCACGGCCCCCAACTTCCGGCGGACGGGGTCCCCGTGGTGCTCGTCGCCCGCGCCAGCCTGCACGGCATTGACGCGGCCAAGGCCGCCATCGCCGCTCACGGGCCGTCCGCGTTCAACGCCGTCCTCATCGTCCCGGCCGTACCGGGACGGACCCCCAAGCTGATCCAAAACGAACTCAAAGTCCTGGCCGGTGCCGTCCCCCTGATACCCGTTCCCTGGGTGCCGGGGCTGCTGATCAAGCGCTCTGCACTGGCCGATTTCACTGATGTACCGGCAAAAGACCTGGCAAAGGTCCGCGCCGCACTTTCCACCACTAAAGGAGAATTGAAATGACTGTTTTCACCAAGCTCACCGACGTTGCAACCATGGTTGTAGCCGAGGCCAAGCCGCTCCCCGCCCGGTCCAGGACGGCCTTGACACCGTCCTGTTGTGGGCAAAGATCATCGGCGGTTCCCTCGCCGTGCTGGGCCTGATGCTCCTGTTGGGGTGGCTTGTGAATAAGTGAAATATCCGACGCTAACGTCCGGAGATCCTTGTTGCGCAGGGTTTCCCTGCAGATATGTCCTTGGAGGATTGTTGGCTGAAGATGGCGGTTTCGAAGACGGTTGTACCGACAGCCGGGAGTGCCAGGCGTTGGCCGTGGCGGGACATCACCCCACAAAAGAGACTTATCTGTCCGGCGTCGCTGTTCGGCCCGCCCGAGGAGGTGGGAAGGTTGGCCGGGGTGCCGGGACGAGGCGCGCTAAAGGCCCAGCAGGAAGTCCGCGGAGGCGCGGACGTCGCCGGCAGGTCCTTCGCCTTCGGGCTCCGCGCTCAGGATTGTGTCCTGCTCCATGACGTACCAGCCGGCGTATTTGACGGTTTGAAGCTCTGCCACGATTTCGGCGATGCGGCAGTCCCCCTGGCCCAGCGGTACAAACATGCCCGCCTTGACGCCGTCGGTGAAGCCACACTCACCGCGGCCAACCTGCCCGGCAAGGTCCGCGTTGACGTCCTTCAGATGGGCATGGCCCACCCGGGAAGCGAATTCGCGGACAAGCTCAAGCGGGTCCGTCCCGCCGATCTGCAGGTGGCCGGTATCCAAGCAGATGTCGGGGGTCGAGTAGTAGCCGAACAGTGGTTGGCGCTAAGCCTGCCGGAGCTATCGCTACCGCTGGTTTGTGATAGCTCCGCGTCAAACCTGTAATCGCGCGGAGAATCAAGCAATTCGTGTATCAAAAGCCACCACAAAATCAAGGTAACAATTCATCAACACTCGGACGAGTTGCGACAGGCCAGAGCAGGGCTAGCCACATAGCTTCTGCCCTGGAAGCACAACGAACACCGGTCCTTACCGCCAACGGCCGCACGGATCCTACTCAACCCCCGAACAGAGAAGGTGCGGTAGCCAGCGCCGCCGGCGGGCCCCACGGCGGCGTGGATCAACCAGCCACAGCAAAGCGAGGTCCCCGCACACGCCTAACCACTTGACTGTGTCTCAAACGCCTTGACAGATTCCGGTGGCTTTTCCGGAGAGCTACCAGCAGGGCGTTGGGACAGAGACCCCGAGGTTTTGGCAACCTCGCTGCACATACACCTGCAAGCCAATCAGGAGCACAGCGGAAGTTAGCCAGGCCCAGATGGAGCTGTTCCCGCAGCCGGGGTCTCGGCCCGGCAGGGTAAGCCGGGGCTGCGCCAGACGTCTTATCGGGAAGTGTCTCGTCGCTTTATCGGCGGTGAAGCGGTGAGATGCATTGGGACTTTGCCAGCCGATGTCTGCGGAATCCTCCAAAACCGTGCGGGGTCGGCGGAGGTGTTACGTGGCGGGGCGTGCGACGGACGTCGAGCGGCGCACGATTAGCTGTGATTCCAAGCCCACCTCTTTTCTAGCTAGCGGTCTCCCGGTGATCAGGTCGAGGAGCATTTCCAGGGCGAGTGCGCCGCTGCGATCGACCGCTAGCCTGACGGAGGTCAGTCCCGGTTCCGACACCGCGGCCATGTCAATGTCATCAATACCGACAATGCTCAGGTCTTCGGGGCAGCGCAGTCCCATGTCCCGGATTCCGGACATAACGCCCAAGGCCACCCGATCGTTGTAGGCGATTACAGCGGTGGCGCCGCTGGAGACCACTGCTGCTGCCGCGGACATGCCGCCCAGGAGGCTAGCCGTTTGGTTTCCCACCATCACCAAGGCGACGTCACGCTCCGCGCAGAGCCGGACCAGGACGTCTTGGCGCCGTGCGTTGGCCCAGGAGGTTGCCGGCCCGGGAACGTAAACGATTTTCCGATGGCCCAACGCCTGGAGGTGCTCTACGGCTTCCCGCAAACCTTGTGTAACGTCCATCAGGACGCACGGGGTATTGGCGACCTGGGCGTCGATGATGACCAAGGGTACCGCGCCAGCGGCCGCCTGGATGTCCGAGGGGGACAGCCGTGGGGAGATGAGAACGATTCCGTCCAACTCCCGGGACATGCGCTCCAGGATTTCCTTTTCCCGTCCGGTATCCTCGCTGGTGTCTGCCAGCACCATCCGGTGCCGCCCGTGCCAGGCCTGGTTCTGGATGGCTTTTGTCTGGGCGGACAGCACTGCGTACGACAGGTCCGGAACCACAACTCCAAAGGTCCGGCTGCCGCTGTAAGCCGGAGCGCCATAGCCGACTTCGTGTGCCGCCACCATAACGCGTTGGCGGGTGTCTGTGGCCAGCATGCTCGGGTCCTTGAAGGCACGCGAGGCCGTTGCCAGGGAGACGCCTGCGCGGGTGGCGACGTCCGTAAGTGTCGCGGTCATCTTCGGCCCCGTCCTCTCGGTGTAACAGCGGGCTGATGAAAACACTTTGCAAGGTTTTCAATTCTTATCTTAGTTCCGCGTAATCCAAATGCCGCCGGCCGGCGTTTCCCCGGCGACGCCTGGCGACCGCCGGCCGGATGCTTCACTAATGATGGTCAGCACTCCGGACGGCGGGGGAGGCGCCCTGACAAACTCTCAGATAAAGCTGAGGAGCACCTTCGACGAGCCCGTGCCGCGATCGGCGGCCACGGCAAAAGCCTCCATAACGTCCCCGGCGTCGAACGTGTGCGTCAGCAAGGGCTCGACGTCGAGGCCGTCCGCTAGGTACGCGAGGGCGTCGTCCATTTCGTCCGCAAAGCGGAACGTGCCCCGGTAGTCGATCTCCCGGAAGACAAGGGCCGCGAGCTCGGCGGTTACCGGTCCGGCCGGCAGATTCCCCACTTGGACCACGGTGCCGCCGCGGCGCACGGCCGCAAGGACTCCCCCGATGGCACGAGCCGCGCCGGAGGCTTCGAAGGCGACGTCCACCTCGGGCAGGACGGCGCCGGAGCCCACCAGCACGACGTCGTCGGCGCCCATGCGCTTGGCGATCGCGAGGGACGTCTCGGACAGGTCGCTTGCGACGATAGTGGCCGCACCCGCGCGCCGGGCAGCTGCCACCACGAGGGCACCGATCGGTCCGGCCCCGTTGACCAGAACGTCCCTGCCGTCGAGGCTGCCGGCCCGTTTGACCGCGTGGATTGCGACAGCGAGGGGCTCGGCGACGGCGGCCTGACGGGTGCTGACGCCGGCGGGCAGGCGGAGGAGCTGGCCTGCTGGGACTGCCTTGCGGGAAACGAAGGCGCCATCGGTGTGGGGCCAGTGTGCGGCGCTGCCAAAGTAGGTGACCTGAGGGCACAGGTTGGTGCGTCCGGCCAGGCAGTCGGTGCACTCGCGGCAGTAGACGGCAGGGTGGACGGTCACGGCGTCGCCGACCCCGAATCCTTTCACGCCCTTGCCGAGCATGGAGATCCGCCCGGCGACCTCGTGGCCCAGGATTATGGGGTCGGCCAGTATGCTGAGCCCGGACGCTCCGTGGCTGACATAGTGCAAGTCCGAGCCGCAAATGCCGCCATATTCGACGTCGACAATCACCGAGCCGGCCGGGCAGGCAGGGTCCTGACGGTCTTCTAGACGGAGGTCCCCGGCAGAATGGACTACTACAGCTTTCATGCTGCGTCCTCCGCGAGGGTCAGGTCGCGCCCTCTGGTTTCGGGTGCGAAGAAGGTGGCCACAAAGGCGATGGCGGAGTAGAGGACCATCATTGCGGCAATCGGCCACCACGAGTTGGTGAACAGTGCCAGCAGGCCCGCGGCAATCATCGGGGCCAGACCGCCGGAGAGCACGCCGCCGATTTCCTTGGCCATGGCCAGCTGGCTATAACGGTTGCGGGAGCCGAAGAGCTCGTTGACGTAGGCAGACTGTACGGAGAACATTCCCAGCACGGAGACGGACAAGCCGATGATTAGGGCCAGCGAGACCAGGAGCGGATCGCGGGACTGGATCATCAAAAGGGCAGGGACGGCGAAGAGCATCTGGAAGCCGGACAGTGCGCGATACATGCTGCGGCGGCCGAACTTGTCCGAGAGCCACCCGAAGAGAGGCACCGTCGCGAAGCCGATGAGTGAGCCGATCAGCAGGGCGAGCGTGCCGACGCTCTTGTTCATTTGAAGGGCGCTGACGATGTAACCGATGAGGAAGGTCTGGATCATGGCCGAGTTGCCGGACTCACCGATCCGCAAGGCAATGGCCAGGACGAATGACTTGCCCTTGCGCTGTGTCTTAACGGGCTGGCTGACGGCAGTGGCTACCGCACCGGCGGGCGCTGCAGCGGCAACGGCGGCTGCAGCAGTATCGGCGTCATTCTGCTGGCGGGTGGCTTCGAAGACGGGGCTTTCCTTCAGATTGCGCCGCATCCACATCGCGTAAAGGGTGATGCCAATACTGGCGATAAATGGCAGGCGCCAGCCCCAGCTCATCAATGCCTCCTCGGGCAGGAGGGTCAACAGGACCCACAGCCCGGAGGCCAGCAGTGTGCCGGAGTTCGTTCCCAGGCAGACGAAGGAGGCGATCAGGCCGCGCTTCTTCGGCGGGGCGTACTCGGCGAGCATAACGGAGGCGCCGGAGAGCTCGGCGCCGGCGCCAAAGCCCTGCGCTATGCGCAAGGCGACGAGAAGCAGTGGGGCGGCGATGCCGATCTGAGCGTAGCCCGGCAGGAAGCCGATGAGCATCGTTGAGATGCCCATCAACATGATGGTGATCACCAGGACCTTCTTACGCCCCACTCGGTCACCCATGCGGCCGAAGAACCAGGCGCCTACAGGGCGGGCGAGGAAGCCGACACCGTACGTCATGAAGGCAACCAGCATGCCTACTACCGGATCGAAATTGGGGAAGAAAATCTTGGGGAAAATTATTGCCGCAGCCAGCGAGTAGAGCTGGAAGTCCATATATTCCATGGCTGTGCCCAGCCAACCGGATACTGCTGCTTTGATCAGGTCCTTCGACGACCGCTTCGTCTGGCCGATCTCAATTGTTGCCGACATGAACCCCTCTGTTCTTTGAGCCCTCCATTGGGCGTCTTGCTGTCTCTGCAAGCATATGAAAAAGTATGCAATTTTTTCACTGTCGATTCAAGCCCTTTCATGGTGTGCGTCACATTTTGTGTGGTCTAGAGGATCAGGCCGGCCGGTTGCTCCATGCGGCGGGCAGGATCTAATGCCCCCACCCCGGCCAATAAACGGCACGAGTCAGGTCTGGGAATAGCAAGTTGATTTGGCCCCGGGTTAGCCCTGGGTTAGCCCGGATTTTTCATGGTGGTCCGGTTAGCGTCCGTGTCCGTGGTTGATGCTGGTCCGGTTTGGATTTTGTGGTCATTGAGTAGACGCCGGACGGTCGCGGCGGACTCGATCATGGTGCCCACGGACTGTTATTGACAGTCGGGTTAGGGCATAGCCAAACCTGACCTGAGGAAGTAGCCGCCACCTGGTCAGCCTGTGCGGTTGCCTCCGCGGCGCTTTCCCGAGCTGCCGCCAGTTTCCTGGCTGTGTTCCTGGCGTCCATACCAAGGTGCCATGCTGCCGTGTACGGGGTTCCGCTTACGGGATGGACGTAATAGCCTTCCTCCCCGGTGATGGACTGCGTTCCACGGCTCGCGTGGATGTGGTACTGCCGCTGATTATGGACCGTGTATTTCACTTCAATTTCCAGCGTCAAGTCTCGAATGTGCCCGGTGGTGCGCAGTTCCCTTTTCGTATCCGCGAGGAAAATCAGGGCGAGTGCTTCTTCGAGCTGCCGGGTGGTCGGTTCGGTGTAGCGGGTCATTTTGCTTGGCCTTCCTGCAACGCCCGGCTGGGGGTTGTTCCTGGTTGTCTGTGGGTGCGTGTTGGCGGTGTCACCGGCTTGCCGGCGGGTTGTGAGAGCGCCGCCGGCATCTGCGCAGTGGGCTCACCGCCTCGGATTACGAGGCGGCCCGCCGGACCACGATCATTGCCCGCAACACCGCAGGGCTCATTCCGGCAGCGGCCGACCGCCGTCGTATCCGCCGATAGTTCGGAGCAATCGTAGGTACGAGGATGGACGGTATCCACGGATCCGCTGGCTCTTGCTAGACGGGGACAATCGCTACCGGATCCCCTTCGGTTACAGCAATCCGGCCCATGCCTTGATCCAGGAATATCCACACGGTGTTGCCATCGCAGGTACGTGTATCGACTGTCCCGCTGTTGCTGGCTTTCTCTTTATGGACCAATTCGACCCGGTCGCCACTGTTCAGCTTCCGCCAGAGACGTGCCTCTCCTGTTTTCGCCAGAGGCTTCTCATAGTCAGGAACCGGTTTGTGCTTGCGGCCCTTGACTCTCAAGGCTTCGGAATTGGCGCTTTCAGAGTTCAGAGGACGGGCCTCGAGTGGCCGGGATTGAAACCTCATTGCTTGCTCCTCTGCTGTAGTTGACCATTCGGTGTCCCTGCTCCTGACCGGCACACGGTGCCAGGGGCGGGTTCCGTGTGGCGGTCAGCTGTGCGCGACAAGAATCGGGAGTTTCGGGATTCAGCGGACGGCGTGGCTGTTCGGGATCAATGGCGTGTCCTGGTGGCTCACCCCGTACAGGCCGGCCCCGATTCCGGGTCCATTATTCGCGCCCTTGCCCGCCGGTTTTCACAGCCGGAGTCTGGCCTATTTCTTGCGGACGATGTAGATGGCGCCGGTTGTGACGTCTTCCTCGAGCGCTTCGAGGGTCCGGCCCCGGGTTTCGGGGACCTGGGTATAGATGAAGATCAGCGCCAGGATGCCGACGATGCCGAAGAGGAAGAAGGTCCCGGTGATGCCGACCGCCGCCACCAGGGTCGGGAAGAACAGGCCGAGGAAGGCATTGGCGATCCACAGGCAGAAGATGGAGACGCCGATCGCGAAGCCGCGGATGTGCAGCGGGAAGATCTCCGAGAGCATCACCCACACGGCGATGTTGAGGAAGGTCTGCATCGAGCCTACGAAGGCAACCACCAGGAAGAGGATCACGAACGGCCGTGCCGGGTCGCCGACCGGCAGGGCGATCGAGGCGATGCCGATAAGGAAGTGGCAGATCGTGGTCAGGATAAAGCCGGTAATGAGGGTGGTGCGGCGGTTGATGCGCTGCATCAGGGAGAGCCCGATGGCGCCGCCGACGACGGCGATGACGCCGGGGGCGATGTTGGCGATGAGCGCGGCGTCCGAGTCGAAACCCGCTTCGATGAGCACGGACTGGCCGTAGTACATGATCGAGTTGATGCCGGTGAGCTGCTGCGCGACGCCCAGGCCGATCCCGACGAGCAGGATGCGCAGGATCCACTTGTTCTTCAGCGCTCCCCAGCCGGAGATGTTCATCTGCTCTTCCTCTTCGGTGAGGTGCTTGACGTCGGCCATTTCCGCGGTGGCACGCTCGGGCGAACGGATTGTGGAGAGAACATCCAGGGCTTCCTGGGTGCGGTGCTGGGAGATGAGCCAGCGTGGGGACTCGGGCATCCGCAGCATGCCGAGGAACAGGGCAATGGCGGGCAGTGCGGCGACGGCGAGCATGATGCGCCAGGCCCCGGGGTGTTCGCCCCAGACGTTGCCGATGATGGCGTTGATGACGAACGCCGCGAGCTGGCCGATGACGATCATGAGCTCGTTGCGGCCCGCTATCGAGCCGCGGATCTCGTAGGGGGCCAGCTCGGCGAGGTATACCGGGACCACCGACGAGGCGCCGCCGACGGCGAGGCCGAGGATGACGCGGCCGACGACCATGGCCTCGAAGTTGGGTGCGAACACGCAGGTCAGGGTGCCGGCGAGGAACAGGACGGCCAAGAGGATGATCGTCTTTCGACGGCCCCAGGTGTCGGAAAGGCGGCCGCCGCCCACGGCGCCCGCTGCTGCTCCGAAGAGCAGGGAGCTCGTGACAACTCCCTCCGTGAGCGCGGTCAGGCCGAGTTCGGCGGTCATCGGTCTGAGCGCGCCGTTGATCACGCCGGTGTCGTAGCCGAACAGCAGGCCACCGAACGTGGCAACAAGGGCAACCATGCCAAGACGCTTGCGGTGCGGTCCGTCGGTCAAAGGCGGGAGCGCGGCCGGTCTGGACGATCCGCCGTGCACTTGGGCAGTAGCCATCAGGGACTCCTTTGTCAGGTTTCACGGAAGATGTGATCCGCATCTCAGCAATACTAGCGAACTAAACCCTTAAATGTAAGGACAAACTGACAACCGGCGTAACCTGTGCCTCAGACAACCTCTCCGGGACACGCGGCTGCGCACCATGTTCAAAGTCCTGGTGGACACGGTCCGAGGTTTTCCGTAGAACGAAGTCGACCGGGTGCCGCCGTTGATGACCGGCCCCGGGCACGGTGCTGTCCGGAATCCGGACGGGGATACACGTGATGTCGATGCTTTGGGTGCTATTTGGTGGAATGCGTCGCCTGGTGAGGTTCAGCGGTTAGCTCTGGCGGGAATAGGATTCCCACTTGTGGGCCTGGTGTTCGCCGTCGACGAAGCGGACGGTGCCTGATTTGGACCGCATCACGATCGACTGGGTCAGCACCTTGTCCTTGGCGTAGCGGACACCGCGGAGGAGGTCGCCGTCGGTGATGCCGGTGGCCGCGAAGTAGCAGTTGTCGCCGGTGACGAGGTCGTCGGTGGAAAGGACCCGGTCCAGGTCATGGCCGGCGTCGATGGCCTTTTGCTTCTCGTCATCGTCAGTAGGCCACAGCCGTCCCTGGATCACGCCGCCGAGCGTCTTGATGGCACAGGCTGTCACGATGCCTTCCGGCGTTCCGCCGATGCCCATGAGGGCGTCTACCCCGGTACCGGAACGCGCGGCCGCGATCGCGCCGGCGACGTCGCCGTCCATGATGAACTTGGTTCGGGCACCGGCCTCGCGGATTTCCTCCACCAGCCCGCGGTGGCGGTCGCGGTCCAGGATCATGACGTTGAGCTGGTTGATTTTAACCCCCTTGGCCTTGGCGATGAGGTGCAGGTTCTGCTTGACCGGCAGGCGCAGGTCCACGACGTCCGCGGCTTCCGGCCCGGTGACCAGCTTCTCCATGTAGAAGACGGCGGAGGGATCGAACATGGTGCCGCGCTCGGCCACGGCGAGGACGGCGAGGGCGTTGTTGATGCCGAGGGCAGCCAGGCGGGTGCCGTCGATCGGGTCCACGGCGACATCACATTCGGGGCCGGTGCCATCACCGACGTGCTCACCGTTGTACAGCATGGGGGCTTCGTCCTTTTCGCCTTCACCGATGACGACGACGCCGTTGAAATGGACGGTGGACAGCAGGGAGCGCATGGCGTCCACGGCGGCGCCGTCGGCCTTGTTTTTGTCGCCGAATCCGACCCAGTGGCCACCGGCAATGGCGGCCGCTTCGGTCACGCGGACGAGTTCCAGCGCCAGGTTCCGGTCGGGTTCGTCGTCGCCCACGGCCAGCGCCGGGGACAGGGTTGAATAGCGGGTTGATCTGGAAGCGTCAGACATAGCGACCTCATTCTTGAACGGTAGTGGGGGATGCGCGGCAGTTCAGCGGCCGGCGGATCTGTGCTCCGGTTCGGGCGGGGCCGTTGCCGGAAGCCTTGGCAACACTGGAGCCCCGCCGTCGGGCCGGTTCCGGGCGCGGGGCGTGCAGGTGGCGGCCCGCCGCCGCCGCCTGCACGGTTCGGAGCTTCATGCGAATACCGCCCGTACGCCGCCTCTTCGGCAGCCGCTAAGTATTCACCCGCCAAGCTCCCTCAATGATCGACGCTAGCCATCGTTGCGATCGGCTTAATCTCTAGCGTTACTCTTCCGCGGAACGGTCCTCGGCCCCGCGTCGCGCCCGTTGGCGCGCAGTAGGCGCCGCGGCGGTATTCGCCGGGGTGCCGGGACGAGGCGCGCTAAAGGCCCAGCAGGAAGTCCACGGAGGCGCGGACGTCGCCGGCAGGTCCTTCGCCTTCGGGCTCGGCGCTCAGGATAGTGTCCTGCTCCATGACGTACCAGCCGGCGTATTTGACGGTTTGAAGCTCTGCCACGATTTCGGCGATGCGGCAGTCTCCCTGGCCCAGCGGTACAAACATGCCCGCCTTGACGCCGTCGGTGAAGCCACGCTCACCGCGGCCAACCTGCCGGGCAAGGTCCGCGTTGACGTCCTTGAGATGGGCATGGCCCACCCGGGAGGCGAATTCGCGGACAAGCTCCAGCGGGTCCGTCCCGCCGATCAGCAGGTGGCCGGTATCCAGGCAGATGTCCGCCCCGGTGTCATTGAGCAGACGCCGGACGGCCGCGGCGGACTCGATCATGGTGCCCACGTGCGGATGCAGCACGGCGCGGATGCCGCGGTCGGCGGCGCGCTTGATGGCTTCCTCCAGATTGGCGCCAAAGACTTTCCACTGCGCGTCGGTCAGTTCCTGCTTCTCGTCATAGGACACCGCGCCGCTGTCCGCGGAGATGACCAGGACCGTGGCGCCGGCGGCTTCAAAGGCGTCAAGTTCATCCTCGATCGCCGGCAATGGGTCCTGGCCTTCCTGGTGCAGGACTGAGGGGAAGAAGCCGCCGATTGCGGTCAGGGCGAAACGCCGGAGCATTTCGGCGCGAGGCTGCGGATCAATGGGGAGGAACCCCCTGGGACCGAACTCTGTCGCCTTGATGCCCAGGTCTTTCATCTCCTGAAAAACGCGTTCGGGCGAAAGCTGGAACCCCCAGTTCTCCGCCTCACACACCCCCCAGGAGATGGGAGCGGCGGCGAGCTGGCTGGCGATGGAAGAAGTCATTGGTTTGTCCTTGGTCGTGACGGGAGAACTCCCGGCGGGAGAGGGCCTGATTAGAGAGCAACTTTGACCGGGGCACCGGCCTCGAGGGATTCCTGGGCTGCGTCGGCCACCTTTGATGCGGCGACGGCGTCCTGGGGGTGCAGGGGTTTTCGCGCTTCCCGAGGATCAGTTCCACGAAAGCGGCCAGTTCGGACCGGTATGCCTTCTCGAAACGCTCGGCGAACGTTTGGTGCGGCACCCCGGACGGGAAGGTGATCCCAGGCTCCGCCGAACGCAGCGCGCTCTGCCCGTCGAGCCCGACCATCACGCTTCCTTGGGAACCCTGGATCTCCAGCCGGACGTCGTGGCCGGCCCCGTTGTAACGGGTGGCTGAGACGGTACCGACTGTGCCGTCCTCGAACGTGACGACGGCCAGGGCGGTGTCCACATCGCCCACCGCGCCGATGGCAGGGTCACCGTTGTTGGAGCCCTTGGCGTAAACCTCAACGATTTCGCGGCCGGTGATCCAACGCAAAATATCGAAGTCGTGGACCGAGCAGTCCCTGAACAGTCCGCCCGAGCTGGCCAGGAACTCCACCGGCGGGGGCGTCATGTCACCGGTGACCGCACGCAATGTGTGGATCCAGCCCAGCTCGCCGGCCGCGAAGGCACGCTTCGCCTCCAGGTAGCCGGCGTCAAACCGGCGCTGGTGGCCGATCTGCACCGTGCCGCCCTTTTCCCGGATGTAGTCCAGCACCGGGAGGGAATCCGCCACGTTCATCGCCACCGGCTTCTCGCAGAACACCGGGATGCCCGCATTGACGCCGGCCTTGATGAGTTCCGGGTGCGTTCCGGTGCCGGTGGCGATGACCAGTCCGTCAACACCGGAGGAGATCAGCTCATCGACTGAGGGCAGGAATTCCGCCCCGAGGCCGGCAGCCACGTTGCGCGCGTGGTCCTGGGCCACGTCCGTCAGCTTGAGCCGGACATTGATCCCCTGCGGGTTCAGCGCCTCATTGAGGCCGGCAATGTTGTTGGCATGCATTACGCCGATGCGGCCGACGCCGACCAGGCCTAGGGTTACGTCTTTCATGGTGTTCCTTTGCAACTGGAGTTGGGCGTTAGTCCGTGGAGTTCGCCCGTGAAATTTTTTTGTTGGCCTGCTCCACCATCGTGGGCGGCAATGATGATGGCACCACGTCGCTGGAGCTGGTCAGTTCAGACGGATCGGGGGTGAAACGGGCACCCGCCGCCCCACCGGTGTCGGGATGAGCCACGACGCTGACCTGCGCCCCGTCGATGGACGTGGACAGTTTCCTGATGTGGTCGGCACCCATGATGCCGGCACCGATGACGCCTACCCTGATGGACGTGGCTCTTCTTCCCCTGATGCTACTTCCGCGCGAAACCCCGGCTGCCGAGGGCCGGCAACCGGGGACGACAGGATTTCTAGTCCGGCCGCTGGCTGCCGCTTCCGGCTATTTCGGATTCGACTTCCTGGACGACGTCGGAGTGGCCACCCAGTTCCGCCAGTTCGTGTGCCAGCTCCTGGAGTTCGGCGCCGCCGGCCATCAGTCCGGTGAGTTCGTCGAGTTTGATGTCCTTTTTGTCGTAGTAGCCGATGCTCTTTCCGCGTTTAAGGATCAGGAACCTGTCCCCGACAGGGTAGGCGTGGTGCGGGTTGTGGGTGATGAAGATGACGCCGAGCCCGCGGTCGCGTGCCTGCAGGATGTAGCGCAGGACCACTCCTGACTGTTTCACGCCCAGGGCCGCCGTCGGCT
The DNA here is from genome assembly GCF_009911795.1 of Pseudarthrobacter psychrotolerans. Lineage (NCBI taxonomy): Bacteria > Bacillati > Actinomycetota > Actinomycetes > Micrococcales > Micrococcaceae > Pseudarthrobacter > Pseudarthrobacter psychrotolerans. The sequence continues at coordinate 71,947 of NZ_CP047900.1, forward strand.
CGTCCAGGATCAGTGCCTTGGCGCCGAAGTAAACCGCGCGGGCAATGGCCACACACTGCCGCTCGCCACCGGAGAGCTGGCCGATGGGCTGGTCGACGTCGCGCAGGTCAATGCCCATGTCCGCCAGTTCCTTCTTGGTGACCGTTTTCATCCGCTTGACGTCCATACGCTCGAACGGGCCCTTGCCAACGGTCAGTTCCGAGCCCAGGAAGAAGTTGCGCCAGATGGGCATCAGCGGCACAACGGCAAGGTCCTGGTAGACCGAGGCGATGCCAGCATCAAGGGCCTCGCGGGGGCTGGTGAGTTTGCGGTCCTGGCCCATGATCTTGAAGGTGCCCTCGTCGTGCTGGTGCAGCCCGGCAATGATCTTGATCAGCGTGGACTTACCGGCGCCGTTGTCACCAAGTACACAGGTCACCCGCCCGTTGTCCACCGCCATGGTGACATCACTCAGGGCGATGATGTTGCCGTAGCGCTTGCCTACACCGTTCAGCTCCATCAGGTGGACCGGGGTGTGGGTCAGCGGGTCTTGTTCATTCTGCAGCAGGGTCTCCTGCTTGATCGGCTCGGTGCTCATAACGTGCCGGCCCCTTTCTATTTCAGTTCCGCGCGGCGTTTGACGATCAGGTTCACGATGGTGGCCAGCAGCAGCATCAGGCCCAGGAAGAACTTGAACCAGTCCGGGTTCCACTGTGCGTAGACGATGCCTTTGTTGGCCATGCCGAAGATGAAAGCACCAATGGCGCCGCCGATCGCCGAGCCGTAGCCGCCCGTGAGCAGGCAGCCGCCGATGACCGCTGCGATGATGTAGAGGAATTCGTTGCCGATGCCCTCGCCGGACTGGACCGCGTCGAAGGCGAAGAGGTTGTGCATACCCAGCACCCAGCCGCAGAATCCGACGCCCATGAACAGGCCGATTTTGGTGGCCTTGACGGGAACGCCCACGGCGCGTGCCGCGTTCTCATCCCCGCCCGCGGCGAAGATCCAGTTACCTACCTTCGTGCGCAGCAGCAGCCAGGACGCAATCGCCACGAGGATAATCCAGATGAGGATGGGGCTTTTCAGATCGACGCCGCCGATGATGAAGTCGTTGGCGAAGATGGCCCGGGCTGATTCGAAACCGTCGATGGAGCCAATCGAGGGCGTGGCGACGCTGCCGCCGATCAGCCTGGTCAGCGCCAGATTCAAACCTGTCAGCATCAGGAACGTTGCCAGGGTGACGATGAAGCTGGGCAGTTTCGTCTTCATCAGGATCCAGCCGTTGACGAAACCGATCGTAAGCGACACGACCAGGGCCAGGCCGATACCCACCCAGATGTTCGTTGAGAAATACCAGCTGAATAGGGACGCGGTCAGGGCCGAGCTGATCACGGCGACCCCGGCGGAAAGATCGAATTCCCCGCCGATCATCAGCAGCGACACTGCAACCGCCATGATGCCGATCGTCGAGGAGCCGTAAAGCACCGTGGCGAAGGAGTTTGGCTGCAAAAAGACAGGGGCCGCGGCTGAGAAAAAGATGAAGAGGACGATGGCGCCCACCAGGGCGCCGACCTCCGGACGGCCCAACAGATTCTGGACCACACTGCGTTTACCGACACGTTCGTCCAGCTTGGGGACTTGTAACAGAGTTGCCATTTGATTCTCCTAATGTGGGCCGCTGCCGGGGACCGTTAAGCCCCCGGCAGCGAGCTCATGGCATCCTTAGCGGATGCCATCCTTTGCGAACTTGAGCACCTGTGTGGCATTGGATTTGTCAACGATGGCCGGACCGGTCAGAACCAGCTGTCCGCCACCGACCTTGAATCCGCCGCGGGTGACCTGCCACAGAGCATCCACGGAATCGTAGCCCTGGAGCCACGGCTGCTGGTCAACAGTGAACTGGACCTTGCCATCGACGATTGTCTGGGCCAGCTCGCCGTTCAGGTCGAAGGAGGCGATCTTGACCTTGTCCCGCAGATTCAGCGAGTCCACGGCCTTGAGGATGGTCTGGGTGAAGGGTGCCCCCAGCCCGATGATGGCGTCGGCACCCGAGGTCGCCTGCAGCTTCGCGGTCACCGTTGAGGAGACCTGCGTCATGTCCGTCCCCGTAACGTAGAGGATCTCACTGCCGGGAACCTTGGATTTCACACCTGCACAACGGGCCTCCAGTGCCACGTTGCCCTGCTCGTGGATCACACAGAGCGGGTGACTGACGCCCTCTGAAGCCAACTTGGCGCCCACTGCCGCGCCGGCGACGGTTTCATCCGAACCGAAGTGGGTAAATGCTCCCACCTGTCTGAACACGTCAGCGCCGGCGTTCAAGCTGACGACCGGGATGCCGGCATCGGCGGCCTTTTTCAGCACATCCCTGAGCGCATCGGGCTTGGCCAAAGTCACGGCAATCCCGTCAACTTTCTGGTCGATGGCCTGCTGGATCAGCTGGGCCTGGCGTCCGCCTTCGGGGTCCGAGGTGTACAGCAGATCCGCGTTGTCCTTGGCCGCTGCCTCCTCGGCGCCTTTGCGCACGATGTCCCAGAAGGTATCGCCGGGACCGGCGTGGGTGATCATGGCAATTTTGATCTTCGGGGTGCTGGCCACCTGGCCGCCGCCGGCGGCATTGCCGGTGTCCGGTGCCCTTCCGCCCTGTGAGGAGCAGGCGCTCAGGGCCAACATCGGGACGACAGCGGAAACCAGCACCGCTGTACGCCAAGAGAACTTCTTCACGATAAATCTCCTTTGATCACGGGTTAGGTCGGAAGCCACGATGCTCCGATCCGTAACCCCTTATAGAGAGCATGGTGACCGTTCTCACAATTGTCAAGACTTTGTCCTGACATAAGAATGTTTTGACGTAACGATTCCGTTGCGGCTGCCGATTGAGATCGTTCACAACCGGCTTCCCGGGATGGGATCCGGGAAACATTGACGACCCGCTGCCGACTGCTATTATCAGGAAGAGATGCTATGTCCTATCAAGCGAACATGGATCTGATAATGCGGTGGCCGACACAGCCGGGTCAGCCGTAGAGCACAAGGGAGAAACCAGTGGCGAATCAACTCAATCTCAGCATCGACCGCTCCTCCCCGGTCCCGCTGTATCACCAGATAGTCCAGGGCATCGAAGCCGCCATCCACGGCGGCGTGCTGGCCCCGGGAAGCAGGCTGGATAACGAGATCGCCCTGGCGGCGCAGCTCAACCTGTCACGGCCTACGATGCGCAAGGCGATGGATGAGCTGGTGAGGGCGGGGCTGCTGGTCCGCAAAAGGGGTGTCGGAACCCAGGTGGTCTCCAGCCAGGTCAGCCGCCCGCTGGAGCTTTCCAGCCTTTTTGATGACCTGAGCCGGAGCGGCAGCAAGCCCACCACCGAAGTCCTGAGCTTCTCGCACATCGACGCTGACGATGCCACCCGGGAAGCCCTGCAACTTCTGGCCGGCTCCAAGGTTTATCACTTCACGCGCCTTCGAAAAGTCGGTGGAAAACCGCTGGCGCTGATGGAGAACTGGGTCCGGGATGACATCACCGCCATCGATGAAGACGCCCTCCGGGCCAAAGGACTGTACAGCATTCTGCGCAGCGCAGGAGTGAACTTCCGCCTGGCCAACCAGCGGATCGGCGCGGTGATCGCCAATAGCTACCAGGCTCCCCTGCTGGACACCGAGGCCGGCTCCGCGTTGGTCACCATGGAACGCACCGCTGTGGACGACACGGGCCGGGCGGTGGAGAAAGGGCACCATGTGTACCGGGGGGACTCCTACAGTTTTGAAATGACATTGGTTCAGCGCTGACGGTAAGGACAAAAATTAATGAATGACTGGGTTTACCCGCTGGGGGCCGCCGCCGACCGCGGTTGGGATATTTCACTCGGAACGGCAGATTCATCCCTGAAAGTGGAGGGCTGGGCCCACACCGGGCTCAAGGTCGCCACCCTAACTGCCGGGGCGACCATCGAGCTGCCTGCCGCCGCCGAAGAACGGATTGTGGTACCTCTGAGCGGCGCGTTCACCGTCACGGTAAACGGGACGGAGCACGCTCTGGCCGGGCGGAAGACAGTCTTTAGCGGCCCGACCGATGTCCTCTATTCCGGCACGGACACGGGCATGTCCATCAGCTCAACCGACGGCGGCCGGGTCGCCGTCGCCACCGCACCCGCCAAGAGGGCTTATCCCACCCGGCTGATCACCGCCGCCCAAATCCCCGTTGAGCTCCGGGGCGCGGGCAACTGCTCCCGCCAGGTCCACAATTTTGGCACGCCTGCCGCGCTGGAGGCTGACAGGTTCATCGTCTGCGAGGTCATCACTCCGGCCGGAAACTGGTCGTCCTACCCCCCGCACAAACACGATGAGGAGAAAGACGGCGAGACCGCCCTGGAGGAGATCTACTACTTCGAGACACAGGTCGCAGCCGGATTCACCGCACCCGCCGGGGCCGATGCGATCGGCTACCAGCGAGTTTATGCCTCGGACAACCGTCCCATTGATGTGGCCGCAGAGGTCCGCACCGGCGACGTTGTACTTGTCCCGTATGGCTGGCACGGGCCCGCGATGGCGGCGCCGGGCTACGACATGTACTACCTGAATGTGATGGCGGGTCCGGGACCGGTGCGCGACTGGCTGATCAGCGACGATCCGCACCACGGCTGGGTACGGCAAAGCTGGGATGGCCAGAAACTGGATCCACGGCTGCCCTTCGGGAACTGAGCTGAACCTATGCGCGGCTGCGCCGCGTATAGGTTCACGCGGCCCAGTTGCCCCCGGATCAATAGCAGCGCCATCTCCTGCCCGAGCACGGGGCCGTGTCCGGGACCAACAGATCCAGGCATAATGTCCTTGACGCCTCTGTCGCAGGGAGACGGTTTCCCCTCCAACCCAGCGGGGCGCTGCCCATGTCGAAGCTGTGCGCGGTCACGTAGACCTAGCCCACATTTTTTGAGTTCAGCCCCCGGATCACGCACAGTGCGGCCGCGCCGTCTTCGACAAAGTCAGGGGTGCGGATCGATCAGCAGGTCACTGCCTTCGCACTCACTGTTCGGCTGGAGCTCCTCCATCGAACGGTTGAAGTCCCGCTCGGATTCCTCGGGCTTTCCCGGGAATCCGTTGAACTCCGTGTTCATGGTCTGTACTCCCGGGCCCACGGCAATCAGGATGGCCCGCCTCCAATACCTCGCGGCGGCTTTGCCGGCATTTCTCGTCGGGGCCGGGCCAACGCAGCACCGGCCAGGTCGTTGTCGACCTTGGATGGTTAGAACCGGATGAAGTCCGGGCGGGGCGTCATCTGCATGTCCTTAAGGCCCGGGCCGCGGCTACCGGGTCCTGAAGCACGCTGTGGCTGTGGTGGAACGGGGTGGGGGCCAGCGCAATCTTCGTCTGGCGCTCCTTCGGGACATGCGAAAGTGGCCGGTGACCAGGAAGGGTGCCGGCCACCTTCAGGGACCAGTGCGTCACGTTCGCGCTAGCTGTAGAGGTCCGGCTTCGGGTTGAGCCGGACGTTGACCTTTTCGCCTGACTTCTGCGCCTGGACGCCCGCTTCGCAGCACGCGGCGGTGGCGTACCCGTCCCAGGCGGAAGGTCCTCCAATGCCGCCGCGCGCCGCCGCGTCAACCCAGGCCTGGACTTCGACGTCGTAGGCGGTGCCAAAGCGCTCAATAAAGCTTGGGGTGACCTCCCCGCCCCAACGGCCTGCGCGGCGGACATACGGGCCGCTGTCCCCGCCAATGTTCACGATGCCGTCCTCGAAGGAGGCCTGTGTGGCCACCTCGTAGCCAAAGCGGGCGTTTACATAGATTTCGACGTCGGCCAGCACCCCGGACGAGGTTTCGATCAACACATGCTGCGGGTCGTGCTGGCCCTGAGGAGCATTTTTCGTCGCCTTGCCCAGCCGGACCTGGACGGAGGTAATTTCCTCACCGGTCAGAAAACGGATGGCGTCGAATTCGTGCACCACTGAGTCGGTGATCAGCATGGCGTTCGTAAAGCCAGGCGGGGTGTCAGGATTGCGGTGCGCGCAGTGCAACATGAGCAGTTCACCCATATCCTTGTTCTGCACCAACTCGCCCAGCTTCGCGTATTCGGCGTCGTAGCGGCGCATGAAGCCCACCTGGATCCGCTTACGGCCCAGCTTTTCCTCGGCCTGGACGATCCGCCACGCAGAGGCGGCGTCCGGTGTGAGCGGCTTCTCGCACAGGATCGGCAGATCCTGCTCAAGGGCCCGCAGCAGGATGTCCTCGTGCAGGAAGCCGGGAGTGGCGATCAGCACGGCGTTGACGTCGCCGTTGTTGAGCGCCTCTTCGGCATCGGCCAGGGCTACTGCGTCCGGGATGCCTTCGATGGCCGCCCGGGCACGGGCGAGGTCGACGTCGACGACGGCGGCAACTTCAGCGCCGTGGATGCGCCTGCTGAGGCGCTGGATATGGTCCGCGCCCATGCGTCCGGCGCCGATGACGGCGACGCGAAGGGTCTCATTCATGGTTATTCTTTCAGTCTCGGGATTGGTCGTTGTTTGATGGCCGTCCCGGTACCGGGACGAGGGTGCCCGCAGCGCGACTGAGTCAGTCGCGCCGAGCCCTGCCCTCAGAGTCATCGTCGGCGCGACCCGGGACGGCGTCCTCTCCGCCGGTGAGCTCGTCCGGGAGTCCGTCGGCGATGCCGTCGTGGCGTACCGCGTGGCTGTCGTCGGCGTGGGACGGGAAGTTGTAGGAGGCGCCGGAGGCGTGAGTGGGTTCGGGCCAGCGGGAGGTGACGACCTTGCCGCGGGTGTAGAAGGACACGCCTTCGGGGCCGTAGATGTGCTTGTCGCCGAACAGCGAGGCCTTCCAGCCGCCGAAGGAGTGGTAGGCCACCGGGACGGGCAGGGGGACGTTGATGCCGATCATGCCCACGGTCACGGAGCGCTGGAACTTCCGGGCTGCGGCGCCGGAGGAGGTGAAGATCGCGGTGCCGTTGCCGTAGGGGTTGGAGTTGATCAGGGCGATGCCTGCCTCCAGGTCCTCCACGCGGACCACCACGAGGACCGGGCCGAAGATTTCCTCGGTGTAGGCAGTCATTTCGGTCTTGACGTGGTCCAGGACTGTGGGGCCGACCCAGAAGCCGTCCTCGTGTCCCGGGACCACCAGATCGCGGCCGTCCACCACCATGGCGGCACCGGCCTGCTCTGCTTCGGTGACGATCCGGATAATCCGGTCCTTGGCGGCCGGGGTGATGACCGGGCCCATTTCGGCGTCGTGCGCGGTGCCGTTGTTGACCTTGACGGCGAGGGCACGCTCTTCGACCTTCTTGACCAGCAGTTCGGCGGCGTCGCCGACGGCGACGGCCACGGAGATGGCCATGCAGCGTTCCCCGGCGGAGCCGAAGGCGGCGGCGGCGAGGTGGTCGGCGGCGTTGTCCAGGTCGGCGTCGGGCAGGATGATGGCGTGGTTCTTCGCGCCTCCCAGGGCCTGGACGCGCTTGCCGTGCTTGGTGGCCGTCTCGTGGACGTACTGGGCGATCGGGGTGGAGCCAACGAAAGAGATGCCGTCCACGTCCGGGTGGGTCAGGAGCCCCTCCACGGTTTCCTTGTCGCCGTGCAGGACCTGGAACACGCCGTCGGGCAGGCCGGCCTGCTTCCACAGCTTGGCCAGCAGCATCGAGGCGGACGGGTCGCGCTCGGAGGGCTTGAGGATGAAGGCGTTGCCGGTGGCGATGGCCATCGGAGCCATCCATAGCGGCACCATCACGGGGAAGTTGAACGGGGTGATCCCGGCGACGACGCCGAGCGGCTCGCGGAAGGAGAAGACGTCGATGCCGGTGGAGACCTGGTCGGAGTAGTCGCCTTTGAGCAGGGTGGGGATGCCGCAGGCGAACTCGATGACTTCCAGGCCGCGGCCGATCTCGCCCTTGGCGTCGGAGAGGACTTTGCCGTGCTCGGCGGTGATCAGCTCGGCGAGTTCGTCCACGTGGGCGGCGACGAGTTCGCGGAATTTGAACAGCACGCCGGTGCGCTTGGCCAGGGAGATGTCGCCCCAGGAGTCGGCGGCGGCGCGTGCCGCGGCCACGGTGGTGTCCAGATCGGCGCGGTTGGCCAGCCGCAGCTCCGCGGAGACGGCGCCGGTGGCCGGGTTGTACACGGGCTGGGTGCGGTCGCCTTCGCCGGCGGTCTCGGAACCGTTGATGAAATGATTGATCGTGTGAGTCATTGGACTTCCTTGTCTGACTAACCGAGCAGCTTGCGCTGGCGGTTCTTGTGGTCGATATAGGTTTGGAAGGCTTGTTTTGTGGATTCAAGCTCGGACACCTGGGAGACGGGAACGTCCCACCATGACTCGGAGCTCGGAGCGTCCAGCAGGGGGTCGGATTCAACGTGGATCAGGATGGGCCCCCGCGTTCAGGGGCGGCCTTGGCGTCCCGGATGGCCTGCTCGAGTTCGGCGATGACCTTCTCCCCCGGTTCGATCCGGATTACCTTCACGCCGAGGCTTTCGGCGTTCAGGGCCAGGTCCACCGGAAGGGTTTCGCCTTCGTCAAAGCTGTGCTGCTCCTCATTCAGAACCCTGTACTGGGTGCCGAACCGCTGCGAACCGAGAGATTCGGAGAGGGAGCCGATGGAGGCGTAGCCGTGGTTCTGGATCAGGACCACAATCAACTTGATCCGCTCGGCGACGGCGGTGACCAGCTCGGTGTGCATCATCAGGTACGAACCGTCCCCCACCATGACCACAACGTCGCGCTGCTCACCACCGCGCGCGGCCTCTGCCAGCGCCGCGCGCTTGACGCCCAGGCCGCCCGGGATTTCGTACCCCATGCAGGAGTACGCGTATTCCACGTGGTAGCCGAACGCATCCCGGACACGCCACATCTTGTGCAGGTCCCCCGGCAGGGAGCCTGCAGCGCAGATAACAACGTCCGCCGCCTCCATGGCACGGTGTGTGGCGCCGATGATCTCGTTCTGGGCCGGCAGCGGGGTGAAACGGGTGTCGAAGGCCTCGTCCACCGTGGCGTCCCAGCGCTTCTTCTCCGCGGCGATCGTCGCTTCGAGGTCCGCACCGACGCGGTAGCCGCCCAGGGCCTGGTTCAGCTTGACCAGCGCCTTGCGGGCGTCCGCGACGATCGGCAGCGACGTGCCGTGCTTGTACGCGTCGATCGCGGCGACATTGATATTGATGAACTTCACGTCCGGGTTCTGGAACGCGGTCCGGGACGCGGTGGTGAAGTCCTCATACCGGGTGCCGATCCCGATGATCAGGTCCGCTTCGGCGGCGATGGCGTTCGCCGTCGTCGTGCCGGTGGAGCCGATCGCGCCGAGCGAGAACTGGTGATCCCAGGGCAGGACGCCCACGCCGGCCTGGGTGTTACCCACCGGGATGCCCGTCAGCTCGACGAACTTCGCGAGTTCATCGTTGGCATAGGCGTACAGGACGCCGCCGCCGGCGATGATCAGCGGGCGCTTCGCGGCACGGATGGCGTCCGCGGCGCGGCGGATATCCTCGTCGTCGGCTTCCGGGCGGCGGATGCGCCACTCGCGCTCGGCCAGGAACTCCTCAGGCACATCAAAGGCCTCGGCCTGGACATCCTGCGGCAGTGAGATGGTCACGGCACCGGTTTCGGCCGGATCCGTCAGCACACGAAGCCCATGGTGGAACGCCGAGAAGAGCTGCTCCGGGCGGGAGACCCGGTCGAAGAACTTGGACAGCGGCCGGAACGCGTCGTTGACCGTGATGTCGTAGGCATAGGGCTGCTCGAGCTGCTGCAGAACCGGGTCCGCGGCGCGGGTGGCGAAGGTGTCACTCGGCAGAAGCAGCACGGGCAGGCGGTTCGTGGTGGCCAAGGCCGCCCCGGTGAGCAGGTTGGAGGAACCGGGGCCGACGGAGGTGCTGATGGCGAAGGTCTGGCGGCGGCGGGTGTGCCGGGCATAACCGACAGCTTGATGTACCTGGGCCTGCTCGTTCCGGCCCTGGTAGTAGGGCATGATGGACGGATCCAGCTGCTGGTACTGCTTCAACGCCTGGCCGACGCCGGCAACATTGCCATGGCCGAAGATCCCGAACGTGCCCGGAATGAGCCGCTCGCGGTAGCCCTCGGTGCCGATCGTGTCGACGGTGTACTGCTTGGAAAGGTATTCCACCACGGCCTGGGCCACTGTCATTCGCCGCGTTGCCATGGGCTAGTCCTGCGCTTTCGGTGTCGTGGAATTGGTGCTTGGGCGGGTGCTGAACAGCGAGGCTGCGGTGGCGACGGCTGCCGCCACATCACCGTCCTTGGGGTACAGAAGCGTCCGCCCAACAGTGAGCCCGCGCACACCTGGCAGCGCAAGGGCCGCCTCCCAGCTGGAGAAGACCTCGTCCGGGGAGCCGTCCGGATCCCCGCCCAGCAGCACGGTGGGCATGGTGGTTGCCGCCATCACGCGCTCCATCTCCGGCACCACCGGAAGCTTCATCCAGGTGTAGGCGCTGGTGGATCCCAGTGCGGAGGCGATGCCCACGGACTTGATCACCGCGTCGGCGCTCAGATCGTTCCGTACCCGGCCGTTGTCCCAGACGGACAGGAACGGCTCCAACATGGCCACCAGCCCGCGTTCGGCCAGACTGTCGATGGCCTTGGCGGTCGCTTCCAGGGTCGCGACGGTGGCCGGGTCGCCCAGGCAGATCCGGGTCAGCATCTTGCCGCCGGTGGCCCCCAGTTCCGCCAGCGCGGCGGCGGTGTGGCCGGTGAAGCGGTCGTCGATCTCGTTGATGGACCCAGCCAGCCCGCCGCGGTTCATCGACCCGAAGACCAGCTTGCCGTCCAGGGCCCCCAGCAGGAGCAGGTCATCCATGATGTCCGGGGACGCCAGGATGCCGTCCACTGCCGGGTTGGCCAGGGCAATCTGCAAGCGGTCAAGCAGGTCCCGGCGGTCCGCCATCGCATGTTCCTGCGGGCCTACGGCCAGGGCGCCGCGGGCCGGATGATCGGCGGCGACGATGAAGTTCTGCCGGTCGGCACGCAGCCCCGGGTGCGGGGTGCGGGCCTTCGCGGCCTCGAGGACCGCTCCCGGTCGTTCGAGCCGGAGAGCGCTCAGCTGCTCATAGCGGCGGGGGTCCCGCAGCGCCGCAGGATTCTGGGTATCAGTCATTGGGTACCTGCCGTCCTCGTTCTGCGAGCAAACTCTTGACTTCTTCGGGTGTTGGCATCGCGTCCGCGCAGGAGAGCCGGGAAGCGACGATTGCGCCAGCGGCATTGGCGTAGTCCAGCACCTGCTGCAGCGGCCAGCCGGAGAGCAGACCGTGGCAGAACGCGCCGCCGAAGGAATCCCCAGCCCCCAGACCGTTGACCGTCTCCACCGGAAGCGGCGCCGACACGACGCGCTCCGTGCGGGTGGCGGCCATAACGCCGTCGGGCCCCAGCTTCACGACCGCAATCTCTACTCCGGCCGCCAGCAGACGGTCGGCCTGCTCGTCCGGGGTACCCTCGCCGACCGCAACGGCGCATTCCTTGTCGTTACCGATCGCGACGGTGACATGCGGGAGGATCTTCGCCACCTGCACCCGAGCTTCGTCCTCGGAGGCCCAAAACATCGGGCGGTAGTCCAGATCCAGCACCGTGAACTGTCCGTCGGTCAGTGCGGCGCGAGGGCGCGCCTCGTGTGCGGCTATGTGGGCGCCGCGGCTTGGTTCCTGGCACAGGCCGGTCACGGTGGACCAGAAAATGCGCGCGCCGCGAATCGCATCGAGATCGAGTTCATCGGCGGCGATCTGCAGATCCGGGGCTGTCGGCGTCCGGTAGAAGTACAGCGGGAAATCGTCCGGCGGCTTGATCGCGCAGAACGTCACCGGCGTCGGCCACACCGGAACGGAGCTCACGAAACGGTCATCGACCTTAAACTTGCGCAGTTCCCGGTGCAGATACGTGCCGAAGGGGTCCTCCCCCGTGCGGGTGATGACGGCGGTGCGGCGCCCGTGCCGGGCGGCGGCAACGGCCACATTGGACGGCGAACCGCCCAGATACTTGCCGAAGCTCGTCACGTCCTCCAGATCTACTCCAATTTCGTTGGGGTAGATGTCGACGCTGATGCGTCCGATGGTGAGGACATCATGTGTCTCGATCATCGTTGACCTTTCTGTCGCAATCTCAGTTCTGAGGTTCGGTGAAACCTGCTGGGGGTTTGTGACTCCGGCCACAATCACTACTGTGCACTACTTCTCATGTCCTGTCAAAGATTTGTTCTGACATACTGACAATGAGATAAGGGAAGCGAAAAGCAGACCTAGCGGGCCGGAACCGAGAGTTCTCCGGTGATGTACTGCGCGCGGCCAAAGCCGAACGACCAGTCTCCGGGCCCGTTCTCCACATAGCCAATGAAAACATCGGCACCGTCGACTCCGACGGCTGCCAGTTCCTCGGCGATGCGTTCAAAGAGCTCGCTCTTGGCTTCCTGGCTCCGACCCCCCTGCGTGAAGATCTGGATCATCACCACCCCCTCAGTGCGGTCAAAGCCCAGGCCGGCATCCTGCGCCCGCAGCTGCCCGGCGGGGTGCTCCGTGAGGATGTGGAAAAGGTCGCGCTCCGGAATGGCATAACTGCCCAGGATGGCGGCATGGATCCCGTCACTGATCCCGCGCAGCTGGGCCGGTGTCCGGCCTGAGTTCACATCAATACGCACCAACGGCATTTTGTCTCCTCGAATAGTTTGTATTGACATACTAACAAATAGTTTTTGGATTGGGCAAGTGTCTTGTCGGGATGGGGGTACGGTAACGATCGTTCGCGAGACACTTCAAACCCGGTTTTGGGAACCGTGGAACTACGGGGCTCATTCTGTAACGCTTCCCGTGTACGCGGCTATGTAACGTTCTACCAGGTTAGTGATACATTCTGGGTATGCGAATCGGATACGGGCGTATCTCAACGCGCGATCAACACCCCGAGGCCCAACACGACGCCCTGCGCGCGGCCGGCTGCGAGCAGGTGTTCCTCGACACCGCCTCGGGGAAACTCGCCCGCAGGCCCGAACTCGACAAGGCGCTGCTCTCGGCCAACCGGTCCGGCGATCAGCTGGTTGTCACCAAGCTGGACCGGCTCGGGCGATCGCTGGAAAACCTCATCGAGCTGTCCAAGACACTGCAGGAGCGTGGCGTGGACCTGGTGGTCCTGGACCAGGGCGTCGACACGTCCACACCCGCCGGGCGGATGTTCTTCCAGATCATCGGCTCGATCGCCGAGTTCGAACACGCGCTGATGTCCGAACGGACCCGTGACGGGCTCGCCGCCGCCCGAGCACGCGGGCGGACTGGCGGGCAGAAACCAAAACTCGGCCCCCGCCAGGTCAAGCTGGCCCGCGAAATGTATGAGGAAAAGGACGCCGACGGGAAACGTGCCCACACCGTCGAGCAGATCGCCCAGGAATTCGGCGTCACCAGGCCCACCATTTACCGGCACCTGGCCAACCCATAATCCGTGGGCCTCGCGCATCACAGTGCTACGGCATGTCCGTAAGCCGCTGTCATCCAACTGAAAAGGACTTCTGAATTGGCCCTACGATCCTTGCTCACGGCCGCCGAACGCAGCCAGGTCTTGGCAGTGCCTACCGGAGACGAGGATCTGGCAGCCCATTACACACTCGGCGAAGCGGACATGTCATTGATTCGGCAACGCCGTGGAGAGGCGAACAGGCTGGGCTTCGCCATCCAGCTGTGTCTGCTGCGGCACCCGGGAATCGCGCTGGCCGAAGACAGCGAAGTGCTTCCTGAACTGGTTACCTGGATCGCGGACCAGCTGGCCATCCCTGCCGAGGCCTGGGGTGAATATGGGACACGTGAGGAAACGCGGCAGGAACACGGAAGAGAGATCCGCGCGTATCTGGGCATGTCCACGTTCGCAATCGCCGATTTCCGCCAGCTCGTGGAGCACGTGTGCGATGTGGCCGCGCAAACAGACAAGGGCCTACTCTTGGTCGAAAGCGCGATGGACTTCCTACGGGCAAGGAAGGTCGCCGCGCCCGTGGTGGGGATCATCGAAAGGGCCTGCGCGCAGGCCCTGACCAAAGCGAATCGTCGAATCTACGCCACAATATGCGACAACCTTTCGCCAGAGCACCGGCGGCGCCTGGACGGACTGTTGCTTCGCCGCCCCGATAGTCCATTGACCGAAATCGGCTGGCTGCGGCAGGCGCCGCTGCGCCCCAACGCACGGGCGATGAATGAGCACATCGCCCGGCTCACTACGTGGCGTGCGCTTGACCTTCCCTGGGCCGCCGGCAAGCTGGTGCACCGGAACAGGTTGCTGAAGCTGGCCCGCGAGGGCGCATCCATGACCGCGGCAGACCTGGCCAAATTCGAGCCCGGACGCAGGTACGCGACCCTCTTCGCCATGTCCGTCGAAAGCATGGCTACCGTCACCGACGAAATCATTGAGCTGCACGACAGGATCATTGGCCGGATCATTCGTACCGCCCAGAACAAGCAAAACCAGAATACCCTGGCCTCCCGCGCCACCATAGCAGCCATGATGCGCCTGCACTCCAGGCTCGGTGATGCCCTGATTGAGGCCAAGGAAACCGGCGAGGATCCCTTCGCCGCGATCGAAACAGCCATCGGCTGGGAATCCTTGGCCGAAAGCATCGCCCAAGCCAAGGAACTGACACGGCCGGCTCTCGAAGACCACCTCGCCCTCGTCAGCGCCCACTTCACCACGCTGCGCCGCTATACCCCGGCATTCCTTGCAATCCTCGACTTCCAGGCAGCCCCCGCCGCGCAGGACCTGCTGGCAGCGATTAATGTCATCCGCGCCATGAACGCCGCCGGCACCCGAAAAATCCCGGACGATGCACCCATTGCGTTCATCCGGCCCCGGTGGGGGCCACTGGTATTCACCGACAATGGCGCAGACCGGGGCTTCTACGAGTTCTGCGCCCTCGCGGAACTCAAGAACGCGCTTCGGTCCGGAGACATGTGGGTCACCGGCTCCAGGCAATTCCGCGACTTCGACGACTACCTTCTTGCAAACCCCGACTACACGGCCATGAAGAACGCCGGGAAACTGCCTCTTGTCACGGCCAACGGCGGCGAACGCTATCTCCAGGACCGCCTCGCCCTGCTCAGCGAACGGCTGCACCAGGTCAACGTGCTCGCGTCCCGCGACGAACTGCCCGGGGTTCTGATCACGGACAAAGGCGTGAAGATCACCCCTCTCGAGACGATCGTGCCACAACACGCGCAACCCCTGATCGACCAGGCAAGCGCCATGTTCCCGCGGATCCGGATCACCGACCTGCTGATGGAAGTCGATGGCTGGACCGGGTTCACCCGCCACTTCACCAACCTCAAATCAGGACAACCCTCCAAAGACAAGCAACTCCTGCTTACCGCGATTCTGGCCGACGGAATCAATCTGGGACTGACCAAGATGTCCGAGTCATGCACCGGCGTAACCTACGCCCAATTGGACCGTCAACAGGCCTCCTACATCCGGGATGAAACCTACAGCGCCGCCCTGGCGAAACTGGTCAATACCCAGCACGGGCACCCCTTCGGCGCGCACTGGGGCGATGGAACCACCTCGTCCTCGGACGGGCAGCGTTTCCGCGCCGGCAGCCATGCCGAATCCACCGGGCACGTGAACCCGAAATACGGCACCGAGCCCGGACGGATGATCTACACGCACGTCTCGGACCAGTACTCGCCCTTCCACAGCAAACTCATCAATGTCGGGGACCGCGACGCGACCTACGTCCTGGACGGGCTGCTTTATCACGAGTCCGACCTGGCAATCCAGGAGCACTACACCGATACCGCCGGGTTCACCGACCATCTCTTTGCCCTCATGCACCTGCTCGGATACCGGTTCGCGCCCCGGATCCGCAACATCGGCGATACCCGCCTCTACACACCCGCCAACGGCACTGAACTGTCGACGTTGGCTCCGCTGATCGGCGGCACCATCAACACCAAAACCATCGCTGCGCACTGGGATGAGATCCTCCGACTGGCCGCATCAATCAAGACCGGCGCCGTGACCGCATCCTTGATGATGCGCAAGCTCGGCGCCTACCCGCGCCAAAACGGGCTCGCCACCGCGCTGCGGGAGCTCGGCAGACTGGAACGGACCCTCTTTCTGCTGGATTGGCTCCAAGATCCCGGCTTGCGCCGCAAGGTGACTGCCGGGCTGAACAAGGGCGAGGCCCGGAACACCCTGGCCCGTGCGGTCTTCTTCAACCGTTTGGGAGAGATCCGCGACCGCAGCTTCGAGCAGCAGCGCTACCGGGCTTCGGGGCTGAATCTTCTCACCGCGGCCATCGTTCTCTGGAACACGGTCTACCTCGACCGCACCGTCACCACCCTGACTAGCAACGGCGGTGACGTCGATCCGGACCTCCTGCGGTTCCTCTCGCCCCTGGGTTGGGAACACATCAACCTGACCGGCGACTACACCTGGCCCCGCGCCAACCAGATCAAACCCGGCAAATATAGGCCGGTAAGACGCTCGTCTAAACCTTAGCGTCGGATATTTCACTTTTTCACAAGCCACCCCCTGTTCATCGGCTTGTTCTTCGCTCACCAGCGCGGCCGCGGTGAAGAGTTCATGGGCAAGGCCGGCTGGTGGCTCACAGGCGCTATCGGTCTGGGTACCGCCGGGCTCCTCGGCGCACTGTTCGTCGGATAAGGAGACACCCGTGAGTAAGGTACAGAACCCCCAAACCTTGAGGGGCAAGGTCGCGCTGTGGGCGTCAGTCGCGTTGGTCTTCTTCGTCGCCATTCTGTTGTTTCTGATCCTGGTCAAACCAGCAGGAACAACACCGCCCACCCCGATAGCGGTAGAAACCACCAAAGCAACGGGTGCTTGCGACGTGCCCGAGGGGGACACGTCCTCCAAGCCGGCCATGCCCAAAGACCTCCGCTGGGAAGCTGCGAAGGGCTGGACGTGGCCCGTCTCAGACACCTACGGCCCCACTAAAACCAAGGACGGCTACGGCGTCTGCTTCGCCCGCTCACCCCTCGGAGCAGCACTCACCGCCGTGTCCATGAACTCCTCAGCGAACCTCAAGAGCGCAAAGGGTGCGGGGGAGCTTTACGTCGTGGATTCCAAGGGGAAAGACGTTTTGCTCGACAGAACCCCCAACGAACCTGCGGCCACTAGCCCGGCCTCATTTGCGGGATTCGTCGTGGACAGCTTCAGCGGAGACGAAGCCTCCATCACCCTGGTTATCGCCACGCCGATAAGTAGCACAGGATACACAGGCCTCCCCATGACCTTCCGCTGGGTTGACGGGGACTGGAGGGTCAAGATTCAGGACGACGGTTCATTTTTTGTGGGCCAGCCTCCGGTGGTCGTCAAGGGCGGCTTTGTGGAGTGGAGTGGTTCAAATCGCTGATTGCAACGGGATTGCCGCTGCGGCCTGCGCCGCCGCGAACGTGGTTGGCGGTGTTCAAAACGCGACCAAAGGCGCGGTGAATTCTGCCGTCGATTCCGGGGCCAACAACCTGGGTGAAGCGATGATGGGTGCCTGGGATTCGATTATGAAGGGTTTCCTGACGTCCTGGCTGGATGCCGGGATGTTGGTCAGCCTGGACGGTGCTTCCATGCAGTGGCTGACGGATCAGTTGCAGGTCATCAGCATCTTCTTGACGACTGTGGGCATCATGATCGCCTGCATCTGGACGATGGTCCACGCCCGTGGCGATCAGGCAGTGAAGGCCTCCAAGGCCCTGTTTATGGTGTTCATGGTGACCACGGCCGGGACGGCGTTCATGCAGGTCGCCATCCCTGCCGGGGACGCGTTCGCGAAATACATCCTCGACGAAGCCGGCGTGACGGTCAACGGGTATGACCAGTTCGGCCCGGCCGCCGGGGTAGTCAGCCAAATCGGTCCAGGGTTGGCGATTGTGGCCGGAATCTTCGGTGTAATCGCCACTTTGCTGCAGTGGATCATCATGATCGTCCGTGCCACGGTGCTGCCTCTGCTGATCGCAGTTTGGCCGGTAGCGGCTGCGGCCGCCATGATCCGCGGTGCTGAGGGTGGCTTCTCGACGGGCACCAAGTGGCTGATCGCTTTCCTGATCTACAAGCCCGTCGCGGCGATCATCTACGCGTTCGCATGGAAGTTGAAGTCGGGTGGTGACGGGATTGGAGGCGTCATCAACGGCATGTTGCTGCTGGTGCTGGCTGTTGCTGCCCTTCCGGCGCTCATGAAGCTACTCAGCCCGGCCACGGCCGCGATGGGCTCAGCGGCTGGGGGGACCATGGCCATGGCTGCCGGCGCTGCTGTCGTGTCTGCCGGTGTTGCTGCCGGCGCTGCTGTGGCTACAGGTGGTGCGAGTGCTGGTGCTTCCGCTGGCGCTGCCGGCACCGCAGGGAGGGCCGGTTCCGGGATGTCCATGGCGCAGGGCGCTTCGGCATCTTCGGGTTCCTCCGGCACGTCCGGCGGGTCAACCTCGGGCGGTGGTGGATCGGCAGGACCTACCGGCTCCGCTGGTGGCAGCGGACCGTCCGGGTCCAGTGGCGGCAGAGGTACCGCTGGATCCTCCAGTGTGCCTTCCTCGGGCGGGGCTTCCGGTAGCAGCGCGGGGGTTCAGGCGGCTTCTCAGTCTTTGGGCGGCGCCGTCGCTCAGGGAGCTAAAGACTCTGATGGAAAGGGCGTGTTGGGCGCATGAGCGACAACGCTGCACAGGAAAAATTCGGTAACTGGCTCCAGCCTGCTTCACCTCGTCTTTATGGCCTCAGCATTCCCGCGCTGGTCGTCTCGGCCGCGGGCCTGATGTTTGCGCTGCTGCTCATGATGAAGAGCCTGTTCGTGGCGGCCTTGATCGTGCTGCTGATCGCGGTCTTGGTCGTGCTGCTGGCCATGGTGAAATTTGGCGGCCGGACAATCATCGGCAAAATCACCGATTCACTGTCCCTGGCGACCCGGAAATCTTCCGGGTCGGCGTTCTACGTCACTGGGGCACTGTCCACGCTCCCGCCCGAAGACGCCGAGCGTCTGCCCGGTGCCCTGCTGGACGTCGAGACAATTTCAGGCACTGATGGCCTGGGCCGGAACTACTCCCTGCTGCACCACAAAGCGGTGAACCAGCTGGCAGCCGTTTTCGGCTGCTCCCCGGACGGGGCGTCGATGCAGGAACAATCCATGGTCAACGCCCAGGTCTCCAAGTACGGCAGCTGGCTCTCTTCACTGAGCGTGGAAGAAGGCTTGACCGGGGCCACGGTGGTGGTCGATTCAGCCTCGGAATCCTCAGCCGGGACGTGCGCGGCGATCCGTGAGGACGTCGCCCCTGGCGCCCCGGCATTCGCCAAGGAAGTCCTGGATCACGCGGTGGGAACCTTGCCCGCACGCTCGGCCGTGCTGAACGTCTACGCCACGATGGTCTGGGATGCTGCCACTCTGGGCGGAACCGACAAGGACGTATCCTCTGCCGTTGCTGAGGTCGCCGCCCGACTTCCGGGCCAGAGCGAAATGCTCCGCGAGGCCGGGGCCGGCTCACCGGAACCACTGGTCGAAGGAGAACTCGCCCACGTCGCGCAGCTGGCGTACCAGCCGATGCGAGATCAGGAGATGGCTTTGGATGCTCTCCAAGGCCGCTTGGCGGTCAATGACTGGGAGCATGCAGGCCCGGGGTTCTTCGATGACTCACAAGGCCGCGTGGTGTTCCATGATGGCGTTGCATCGATGACGCTGATGATGACCGTCCCTCCCGGGGCGCACATCACTTCGCGCAGTTTTGACCGGATTTTCGGGCCGAACGCGAAGTTCCTCCGCAAACGGGTCGCACTGTTCTACCGTCCCGTGGACCCCGGCAGCGGGGCCAGGATCGTGGACAAGCTGGTGAAAACCGCTGACTGGAAGATCAGCACCCGCAAGGGCCGGCCCACCTCCTGGGACCGGGCGGCCAAGCTTGTAGCCGAAAAGACCGAACAGGAGCTGGCGCAAGGTGCCCGGCTGTCGCTGTTTTCGATGATGGTCACCGTGACCTTCGCCCCGGATCAGAAGTCCTACCGGGACGCACTGAACCAGGTGAAGTCCCTGATGAACCAGCTGATCATGCCCTACCGGTTCGTGGAGCACGCCGGTTCGGCCGCGTTCCACACCACCCTCCCGTTCGGCGTCCTTCCCTGGCGGTACAGCACCACCCCCCTCTGGATCGGAAGTGGCACCAAATGAAGCGCGTGAGCGAAGTGAAGCACATCAAAACGTCCAAGGGCTTTACCGGCTTTGGCGGCGGCCGCTGGGGCAAGCGTCCCGCACCGCCGCAGTGGTATTCCTCCTCAACCCAGCTGTGCGGGATCTATCCGTTTTCAGCCGGAACGTCACGGCCGAACGTCGGGACACCTTTGGGCCGGGATATGAACGTGGGCACCGCCGTGGCTGGGGATATGAAGACCTGGTACGACGCGGGCCTGATTTCCTCCGCCTCGATGATGCTCTTTGGTTTGAACGGGAACGGTAAGTCCTCGGTCGCGCAGCGGTTCATTTACTCCATGGCCGCACGTGGCATCGTCCCGATGGTTTTTGACCCGCTTAAAGGCGAGTACCGCGAACTGATCGAACTCCTCGGCGGCAAGGTCTTCAGTATTGGGCCACGCGGGAAGGACAAGATCAATCTCCTGCACCTCGGGGCATTGGGGGAGGCCGCTGCAAGGATCGGCGGCGTCCTGGGTGAGGAAATGCGGCAGGAGGCCATCAACAAGGCGGTAGACATGGTTGCCCTGGTCGTCCAGATCAACCGTGGCCTGCCGTTGGCTGACAGTGAAGATGCGGCCCTGGCCCTGCTGGTGCGCTCGGTCGTCAACCGGGTCCGCAAGCCTTCGCTCTATGACATGAAAGCGGCGTTCCTGAACCCGCCCCCGGAAGTCCTCTCGGCCGTAGCCTGCAACGACGCCGCCCAGTTCCTCACTGAGTACCGAAAATTGCACCTGTCCGTGCTGGCCGTCCTCAACGGTGAAATGGGTCCGCTGATCGGCGGCAGCGAGTCCATGAGCATCCCGGTCGGTAACCCCGGCGGGTTCTGCTTCGATACCTCATCCATTCCCTCCTCGAACACGAAGCTGCTCTCGGCCGCGATGCTGGCAACCTGGAACATCGGCTTCTCAGCCATCGACGCCCACTGGGAGCTCTCCCGGCATGACCCGGACGTTCACTGGGGCGGTTACCTGTCCGTACAGGATGAGTTCTGGTACCCGATGCGCGCCTGTGAGGGCATCATCGACCGTGTAGACCGCGTGGGCCGGACCAATCGCGGCCTGGGCGTGAGTGAACTTAAAATCACGCACAGCCCCAAGGACTTCCTCTCCCTGCCCAACGTCAAAGACCGGGCCACGGCCAAGGGCTTCGCGCAGCGCAGCGGCGTCCTGGGCCTCATGGCTCTGTCCCTGGATGACCTGAACGAGCTCAGCGCAGTCCAGCCGCTCAATGCCAAGGAAATCGAGACTGTATCCGGGTTCAACGCACCGCCGGACTGGAAGCCGAAGTTGAACGCTGACGGCACCCCGGCCGCACCTCCGGGTGCGGGAAAGATCCTGTTGAAGGTTCCTGGCCGGGTGGGTATTCCCGTCAAAATGACCCTGACTGACATCGAGAAGAAGTACCACAACACCGACGAACGCAGTAACCGGTTCGTGCCGACGGAAGAAGAGGAGGCTGCCTGATGGGTGCACCAACACGGGCGCGGTACCTGCGCCGTAAGAACGCTGCAACGACAGCCGGCATGGCCGTGCTGATCGGAGTGCTGGCCTCCGTGCTGGGCGGCCTGAGCGTCGGCGGGTTCTACACCACCGGGACGTGGACCAACCCGCCGACCATCATCCAAGAGCTGGTGAAGGGCCCCGTCAGCTCTCCGGCCTCTACGTTGCCGGGATCGGCACCGTTGCGGTGGCTCTGGCCGCCCTGATCGTGGGTGCTTGGCTGCTGCTGCGGAAGATCGCCCCTCGGTCCTCGTGGGTGGACGCGGCTGCCCGGCACATGGCAACGGCCAAGGAGGTCAAGTCACTCTCGGCCAAGAGTGCCCTTGCTGATAACCGGAAGATGAAATGCCAGGCCGAAGGATGGCCCGGCTTCGAACTGGGCAAGATCATCCCCACCGCCCAGCCGCTCTATGCGAACGCTGAACTTGTCGGGCTGATCTTCGCCGGCCCCCGCGCCGGGAAGTCCGCCTCCTACGCCGTGCCGTTCATCCTCGAATCCCCTGGCGCGGTGATCGTCACCGAGAACAAGCGGTTCCTCACCGACGCCACCCGCGACGTACGAGCCCAAAACGGCGGCAACATCTGGGTCTTTGACCCGCAACGAATCGTCGGGGAGAAGCCCACCTGGTGGTGGAACCCGCTCTCCATGGTCCACGACGCGGCCAGCGCCTGGACCCTCGCGGACACGTTCGCGAAAGCCGAAATGGAATCCGTAGGAGAGAAGGGCTTCCAGTTCTTCGAGCTCCGCGCCACGCAACTGCTACGCGGGTTCTTCCTCGCGGCCGCCGTGAAAGGCCTGCCCCTGTCCACCGTGCAGGCCTGGATATCTGACCGGGACGTGCGCGAGCCCGAGGCGATTGCCATCCTGAACGAAACCCGCCACGTGGAAGTCCTGAACCAGTTGGCGAGCATCTTCTCTCCGGACTCGCTGCCCGAACGCTCTGGTGTCTTCTCCACAGCCCAGATCATGACCGAATGCCTGACCAACCAGGAGATTTCCCGGTGGGTCAATCCTGCTGAGGGTGATGTAGTGGCGTCCCCCGAGGTTCAGGGCTCCGTGTACCGGGGCCGGCCCCATTTCAACCCGGCAGAGTTCGTCCGGGGCAACGACACCCTGTATTCGCTCTCCAAGGACTCTGCCGGCGGCGGGCGCGCCCTGGTGACGGCCATGGCCGTGGCCGTTCTCGAAGCAGCCGTCGAGTACGCCACAGAATGCCCTGGCGGGCGTTTGCCGGTGCCCTTGGCGGCCATCCTGGATGAAGCGGCCAACGTGTGCCGCTGGTCCAAGCTCCCCAAGGAATACTCCCACTTCGGCTCGCGCGGAATCCTCGTGGCCACCATCCTGCAGTCCTACTCCCAGGGCGAATCCGTATGGGGCGAAAAAGGCATGGAAGCGCTTTATCAGGCCGCGAACTGGATCCTGTACCTGGGCGGGAACAAACCTGGGCCATTCCTGTCCAAAACCTCCGAAGCCGTTGGGGATTACTACTACACGACCCCTGGTTCCCCCGGATCCAGAAACTCTCCCCGTGGCCCGAGCAGGAGCATCGGGACCGGATCTTCGATGTGGCCGAACTCGCCGCCCTTCCCAAGGGCCGGGGCATCCTCATCACCGGCCAGAACCGCGCCGCCCTGGTCAAGTCCACCCCGTGGATGTGGACCAAGCACGAGGAAGCCGTCAAGGCCTCCCTGCACGCCCATGACCCGCAGGCAGAACGCACCATCAGTGACGCCGAGACGGAAGCTGACGCCGTGCGCCGCAACCCCGATATGACTCCGGTACCGGCAGCGTGAGCGACACCCAGTCAGTCTCGGAGCGGTTCCCGGAGGACGATCTTCCGGGAACCGGCCTGTTCTTCGATGACACAGCCAACGAACCTGAATCCTCCGTGCCGGCGGCCGCCGATCCCATTCCAGACGAAGCACCCGGCCCGGAGGAGCCATCGGCTCACAGGGTGTTGAGTACTGGCGGTGCCGCCCTGGCGGGGCTGGACCCGGCAGCCGTGGAGAAGTTGCTGACCAAAGTTGCCCTGCGCCGGTACACCAAGCGCATCGAGGAGGCAGTGGACGCCCGCCTCGACGACCTGGACTGGTCAGAAGTGGCCGCCGGCATCGAAACCCGCATGGCCGCCCACGTGGCAGAAGCCGCCGGGGTCAACACCGAAACCGGCGAAATCAGCGATGACCCGGCGGCGGCCGTCCCGAAAACTGCAGAAGCGGCACCCGTCACTGATGAGACGGAGGAGGAGGCTTCCGAGCCGGCGTTCCGTACCGTGTACGACTTCTACGAAGGCATCTACGGCCCCCTGTATGAGCACTATGATTCCGCACCCGGCGTCATGGCCCAGCGCGGCACCACCGAGATCAGGTGGTGCCGGCAGTGGTGGAACCACCAATCGGTGATGATGCGCATGACCGCCCTCTGGCAAGGCTATGAGGTCGCCTACGCCGAAGGCGGCGGGGCCGTCAGTACCTGGGTGCTCGATCACGCAGACCGCCACTTCGACCGAATCATGTCCGATGGCGGGCCGCTCTCTGAATGCCGGGCTGACCACGGCAACCAGATGGTCCGCTACCCCACCGACCCTCTGCCCGAAGGCCTGAATCTCGATGCAGCAACCGTCCCGCCCACACGACCTGTCAACGACTCAAAGTAGTGCCCGGGAACGAGAAGAACGCCGCCGACAGGAAAGAGCCAACCGCCGGACAGAGTACGAATACAGAAGAAGGATCGTCAGCGCAGCGCGGAAAGGTCCCATCCGGACCGGGTCAATGGCCTCATTCCCGAAGCGGTCGCCAAGGACCAGGCCGAGGCAGCCGCTTCGGGAACCCACTGACCAGATTAGTTGCGCAGTCCCACCCCACGGCTCATGACGTTGTACCCGAGCGGGCACCATTTCGTTGCGGTCTGTCCGCTTCCAGCCCGCTTCCAGTCGCTCTCGACGAACGCACTGAAGTAGGGCCAGAAAGTCTGCTTACAGACGGCGTACGCCTGATAGTAGCCATTCCCGCCGGAGCAGTACGCGGTGGTGTAGGTGTACCCTCCCCCTGCCCAGCATCCGGTAGGGGCGGCTGCCGCCGGCCCGGCCCCAAGGGGGATCATCAAGGCTGTGAAAAGGCTAGTAGCAAGGGCAAGTGACGCGATTCTGCGCTTCATCCGGGACTCCTTTATCGGGTGGCTTGTGAAAAAGTGAATATCCCACGCTAAGGACACCGGGCGCGCCTTCCAGCTAGCTCAGGGATGCGGTTCGTAGTGGGATCTCGAGGCAGCGGGATTGACAGTGGCCTCATAGTGACAAGTGGGAACGACAGGGTCTGCTAAGCCTGTTATCGAGTTACGCCCGCATACCACCATCTAGGTACACGGCTTTCCGCATCAGACCGCCCCAATCACGGAACCAAAAGTTACGAGCCGGAAACTTCGGGAACCAGGCTTGCGGCTGTGCCTCTTCATTCACGGTTACAGCGGCGCCACTAAAAGAGTCGCTTGAAGCGTATGTTCCGACGACCAATCCCACGAACAGAACTACTGCAACAAGGGCCAACGAAATAACTTTCCGGAGCCCAAAACGCCCTGCACTCCGGAGACCAACATTTCCAACACTCACGGCAATTCCTTCCCTTTCGACTGTGCCCGGCGGAGCAATAGCTCACTCCGATACGGGCAGCTATTCAACTTTGTACGAGAGGTAGTACTCCTGGAGCCAGCTCGGCTGGCCCCGTGGTGTGCCTCGACGATGCTTGAAGACTATGTGTCCGGGCGCTGATGAAGTGCTGTGCGTTGGGAATTGTCACCCCAACAAGTGACAAGGGCTCCCCTGTCTCGGCGCTGAATGGATTGGAGGCTCAACGCCGATTGAGATTGAACGGACCTACGGCGCACCGGTAAGAGTGACCCTTGGCAAGGGTTCTCTGATCTCGAGGAAAAACTCAGGTAGGGGCGAATCTTGAGTAGATGCCAATATGGTCACGGCAACATCGGATCCGGCGGGAAGGGCCCTTACCCGGACCACCCCACTTCTCGACTCGAGAAGTACCTTTGTGAGTGCTTGCACGGCCTGTTGTCGGACGGCGTCGGGCAGCTCGGCGCCTCGGTTGTCCAGAATATCCACTTGCACTCCCCGTTGGCGTGCGAGTCTGGCAGCCTGTTCTACCTCAGGCGAGGCGAGGGATCTGCCACGGATTCTGTCACGAAGCAGAGCTTCTATGAGTCTGCACTCGTCGCGATCTTCATCCAAAAGAGGGGCCCTGGCGATCCGGTCGAGCATTGGCCTTGATGCGTGGACCAGCTCCGCCGTCCATTCATTACGTGCCAACTGGCGTGCTTCATCGGCTGCGATGTCTGCTGCGGATGCACGTCGCTGTGCCGCATACGAGCGCACTTGGTCATCGCACCGCTGGAGGACCATGCTGACGGCCGTAGCGATACCTACCCAGAGAAGGGGTGTTGCTACTAGAGCAAGTGCATCGAAGGTTCCGAGACCGTGCGCGAGGGATCCAACCAGGTCGATTACAGCGAAAATCCCGATGCCTATCCATGCGGTGGTTATGCGGTTTCGAATGGCCACCGTGACCATAAGCATCTCAATGGCCCCGTTTTGCCAGGCGGCGTATCCTGGATGGCTTCCTGCCGGCAGGACTGACATGACGGACAGTTCCATCAGGACAATTCCAGCGACCGCCAGACGGGCGTTGAGCTGACTCAACGTCCGATGCCCTGGACTCCAGGTAACTACAAGCATCAGGACCACGCACAGTGTCATACCGGCCAAGGTGGGCCACGGAGACGTGATGCGCCCAAGGTTGGCCAAGCCGAGGAGTATATGCACGACGGGGAAGGGTATCCCGAAGGCCAGAATCAACGAGCGAGTGATGGCATCTTTCATGAGGTGAACGACCGCTGCCAATCGAGGCGAATGAGAGTGCCGTGTCCGTGGTTAGAAATGACAGATGCTTGGCCGCCCTCCTCCGCCATTCGCTGAATAATTGATATGCGCAGCCCGAGTCGCTCGGGAGAGATCGCTTCGGCGTCAAAGCCAGGTCCGTCATCTCGAATTTCGACTCGGATGCCCATACCCCCCATCTCGATCGAGAACTGGGTCGTTATTTCACAGAGCGAGTTTGGTGCATGGATAGTGCTGTTGCGGACCGCTTCGCTAGTAGCTTGGACTAGCGCCCTGGCCACTGTGAGAGGAATCTGCAGTTGTGGTATTGGGGCAACACTCGGCGCAAAAACCGGTTGAAACTGTGCTGTAGCCGCTCGAATACGGTTCATCAACTCCCGGGTGGTGATTGGCCCGGTCTTATCATCGTTTTGCACGAGGTTCTGCAGTTGCAATAGGGCTTGACGGGCAGACTGCTGAGTAGCCTCCGTAAGGTCGGCGGAGTCTGCCCGACTGGCAGCAATCAGTGTGGCCAGCACCGTGTCGTGCGTCAGCCCGTCAATACGGCTCCTCTCAACCTGAATTGCTTCAGCCTTGGCAGCTGCATCGAATCGAGCCATCGCCTCAGTGGCTGCCTGATCTGTCGCAGAAGCCGCATGCCTAAGCGCAGTAATTGGGGCGATAATTACAACCGCTAGCACCGCCGTCAGCAGGGCGTCTTGAGCCGTGTCGAACCACGATCTCACGCTGCCGGCTGTCGTGATGGGGATCGCGATAATGAGTGCGCAGAATAAGGCGCTATAAATCGCGGATAAGCGCGCTGGCCCGGCGACGGCTGCCAGCGCGATGCCAATGCCAGCGATACCCCATGACCATGGGCGTGACTCCACTTGCGAGCCGTCTCCCACAAAGCCGATGTGCCAAAGAAGATAACTGCAGAGCAGGAGCATTGCGGCGGTACCTGCACGCGCCCTGAGCCTGCGCCCAGGGTGGGGAGTCAACGCGGTCCAAAGGATGACGGCCGGGATCCCGGCCATGAATGTGAGGTCCCATACCGGATTATGTAGCGGTATCTGAGCGATCACATCGGGCATCGAAATGCCATAGAGGACGAGTGCGTATGCGCTGGTGCAACGCGCTACTGCGAGCTCAATCTTAGAGCGAGTTATGGACATCCCCGCATTCGGGTTACTGCTCGTGCTCATCTACTTCAGCTCCGGTAGGCCGACCCAAGCCCAAAACCATCCCTAGCGGCAAACGGCCTTTGGGCGGATCGAGCACTATGGCGAACACTAGGCGGCCTGGGAAGCGATTCACAGCCCGGGAGCCTCCGATCAAGCGCTTTGTCATTCAAAGAGGTGACAGCGGCCGAGTCTGTTACCTATGCGGAATGATTAACCCGTCCTCCTGCGCACGAATATGAAGTAAAAGCTTCGTTCGAGCTTCGCGTCCCACTGCCGCGTATTTTTTGCGGATCCGGAAGATATTCTTGTCCACCGTGTTATCGGTGATGTTCATGGCGACTGCCGCCTGCTTGTGTGTGTAACCGGCCGCAATAAGACTCAACGTCTCTTGTTCCCTCGGGCTTAGATTTGCCGAGACAAATTTCGTGTCCGTTTCAATGGCGGCGGCTATCTCTTGATTGTCAACAGTTTCTCCGGCCGCCACACGGCGGAGACAGTCGAGCGTGTGTTCCACACTGTCCGTTTTCAGGGCTATGCCGGCAGCGCCCGCCGCCAGGGCTTGACGCAGGTAATCTACGTTAGTGCCGCCAGTATAGATAAGCACGGGGTATCCTTCGTCAACTAGGCGCCCGACGTTGTCAGCTGGGCTGGACCCATCTTCAAGGGACAAATCCAGGGCTACCACGTCGAAGATGCCCGGCTCGCCCCGGAGGAGAAGGTCCACTGTTTCAGAGAGTTTTACGACCTCAATAGGTGGTTTCCATTTTTTGGTGAGTTTCCACGCTACCGCCGAAAATCCGATCAGGGTGATTGGGTGATCATCGATGACGCCAACCCTGATACTGCGTGTCTTCAAAGTGCCCCCCGACGAACTCCCTAAGGAGTTTCCCAACGCAATATGACTTGCCACATTGCTCCGGAACAGTCTATAGACCGATCATGCTTGGGCCGGCGACTCTTAGGGGTGGCTTGTCGGACATTCGACTAATTCGACAAGCCACCCTAAGAGTCGCTGCGTACGCACAACCATGAGCTTGTGCAATGCTCGGGCCGTTAAGAAGAAGGAGCCCCGCACACCAACGGTGTGAGGGGCTCCTCTACGCGCGGCCGGGGTCAGCGGCCACGTGTGCGGTTCTTGCTTTGCGCTTGTGCCTGGCTGGCGTTCGCGCCACGGGTTTTACCGGCCTTCGCGCCCTTGCCGGCGGCCGCGTGGGTGATGGGGTACTTCTGGATTTTCTCGCCCTGCATGCGCGCTTTGACCGCCTCGGCGGGTACCCCTGCGGTCACGAGCTGCTGTTCCAGCGCTGCACGATGTTCCGCGGTCCCGTAGGCAGCCTCCGCACGGTCGGCCGCGACGTTGCCCGCCCGTTCGTGGCTGGCCCCCTCGTGAGCCGCCCTGTCGGCTTTGACCTCTGAATCCACGGCGTCGGGGTGGTTCGCAAGGAACTCATCCCGATACCACTCCTCCTCCGGGTGAGAAGGCCCGCTCAGTTTTTCGCTTGCGGCTTCGTCCTTGGCCTGGTCAGCGCGGGCGTACTCGGCCGTGGCAACAGCCTTGTACCCCTCGGCGTCTTTCCTGGCCTCGGTGGAACCGGCCGTATTCGGCTGGGCAAGGGCCTGTTCCGGGGTGCGTCCCTGACGGGCAAGGAACTCCTGGCGGCGCTGCTCTGCCTCCTGTTCACGCGTCTCGGCGCGGGCAGGTTCGCGGCCATTGAACCTCTTCTGCGCTGCAAGGAACTCCGGATCGAACGGCAGGACTTCCGGTGAGCCGGCGGCCATCCAGTCCTTCACCAGCTGGTCCTTGGCCTGCGGGTTGTGGGTCCGGACCTGCCCCAACAGGTGGTCCTGGTAGTCGGGGCTCTGATGCATGATGGCCCACCGCTGGGCGGCAGCCTGGACGGCTTCCGGGGCCTGCACGGTGGACCGTTCCCCGGGTGCCAGATTCATCCAGGCTTCCACGGGAGCTTCCGGCGCGTGGGCTGCGTCGATCCGCTGCTGATCCCGCACGACGTCGGTAATGTCGAACCCGAAACGCTCCTGCAGCTGGGTCCGGAGGTTCTGCTCGGCCGAGGCGGCCATCGGGTCGTGATCCTTCCACGCCGTGGCGATCCGGTAGGCGTCCACAATGTCTGCCTGCCCGGCCGATTCCCACCACTGGTTTTTGGCTGTCGGGGCCAGCGCGGTCACGGCCGCCAGCTTCTCCGAATCGAACGCCAACCGGTCCATGGCACCGCGCCGGCTGTTATCGGCCCGCGCCCGTTCGGCATGCTGGCCCCACATCCGGGCCGCGCTGGAACCAATCTGCGCTGCCATCGCCAACGCATGCTGGAAACTCTCTTCAACAAACCCATCAACGCCGTCAGTTTCACTCAACGTCATCCCCCACCTTTCAGTTGATCCCTGCTCTGTTGTGCCTTCTGGTCTGGTCCCTGCGTCGGCGCCCTGGACGCTTTGGGCGCCGCCGTCTTCCCCTGGGCGGGGCCCGGGCCGGCCGGCATGATCTTCTCGCCCTGGAGCCGTGCCCGGATGGCCTGCTCAGGCAGCCCGGCAGCCCTCAGCTGCTCCTCCAGTACCTCGAGGCGCGGCCGTGGTTTTTGCACCTGCTCCGGTGCGTCACCGGGCGCGGCTGCCACGGGCCGGTCAAGCACGGCCACGGTTGCGTCAGCTGTGCCCTTCATGGGCGCGGTGCCTCCGAAGTGGGGCCGGATCGGGTTGCCATCGACGGAAAGGTAAGCCCGCTGCACGGCCGTCAGTTTCTCCCGGACTTCACGGGCCAGCCGGTCAGATGTGTGCCCGTAGTCATGGGCCTTGAATGCCTTCCCCAGCTGGGCCCCGAAATCACTCCATGCGGCCAGAACCGCCGACGCCCCGGCACGCCTGGACAGGCTGATGGCCTGGTGCGTTGCGATCCCGGCAATAATCTCGCGGGTGGGAAGCACAGCTCGTTTAGGTTCTTCGGCCAGCTGCGCATGCCGGGCGAAAAGATCGGCGGCCGACGCAAGGTTCTTGGCCGCTGCGTCTCCATCCGCCCCGGCCGCTACACTCCATGCCGAGAGCACTCCTGCACCCTGACGGGCGATCTGCGCGAACCGTGCCGGATCGGTTCCATTCACGTCGCGGAAAAGCGTTGCCACCTCTTTCATTTCGCGGAAGAAAGCGTTTACAAGCTCGGCGGACACAACCTCCGAACCGGCCGGGACGGCGGTAGCGAATGCCTTGTTCTTCCCGGCGGCTTTCCACTCCGGAACAGCTGACGCGGGGTCTGTTCCAGGCCACTGCCGGCGCAGCGCCGGCAACGACAAATCCCTAGCCAAGGTCCCGCCGCCGTACCAGATAGGACGCTCGCCCGACAGCGGCCGGAACGCCACAGAGTATCCGGCAACTGCTGTGGTGTTGCCCTTGGCGAAGTACGGCCGGACCAACAGTCCTGAGCCACGGAGCCGCTGCACATACTCAGCTTCCGAACGTGCGCCAGCGCCGGCACCACGCAACCGGCGGGCAAGCTCCACGCGCGGCTGTTCGATAGTCAGCTGCGCACCGATCAGGTGATCCCGTGCGGCCTTGTCCAGCATGGCCCAGGGCACCATGGACTGGTTGTTCTTCGCCTCTCGCCCGTACGCTGCTTCGGCGCGTCTGCGGGCCAACGATTCAAGCTCTCCCGGCTTGGTTCCCTTAGTCTTCAGTCCTTGCCCGAGCACGCGCAGGCCGAGGTCTTTCTCGATCACGCGGGCGGCTTTCTGGGACTTGAACTTACTCTTGTAATCGCTCCACCATGTACCGTCCTCGCGGATCATGGAGATAGCCAGGTGAATGTGGTCGTTGCCGTTCTTGCTCAGCCCGTGTCGGATGGAAACCCACCGGCACTCGGCCTTCCCGTCCGCCCCATCCAAGCCCATTTCGGAGACGAACTTCCGCGACACAGTTTCCCAAAACTCATCGTCACGCTGGCCGGACTCCCCCAGCTGGTCAGGGTCCAATGACAACGAAACATGCAGCACATGGTCACGGTTGTCATCGGAGACCCGAAATGCCCTCTTGGCGAAGTTCATCTCGTGCCCCAGGGCGCGGGAATTTTCGGTATCGAGTTCCTGCCGGTCAAGCACGGACACGATCTGTTCCGACGCGCAGACCACATGCATGTTGGTGTGTTCGTTGGCCCGGCCGGGACCGGCAAGGTACTGGACGAGTCCGAACATGCGGCTGCCGGTGCTGACGTTGGGAATCATCGCTGACCGAGTTCCAGCAACGTGTCATTGATACGGGCGGCGGTGCGCTGCACGGCCTTGATCGAGGCGGCCGCTTCGGCGGGAAACTCCCCCGTCGCGTTCGCGTGCTTCGCCAGCTGGTTGATGTTGTTACCCAGCGCCCGCATCATGTTTCGGATCGCGGTCAGCTCCTCGCGAACCTCAACATCAAGAACAAACTGTTCGGCCGTGCCCTGGGTCATTGCCGCGTCAAAGAGTAACGCCGGCACCGTTTTACGGGCCTGCTCAGCTTTGACAACCAAAGCAGCGGCCTCCTCATCGGAAGCCGTGACCTGCCACGAATGAGGGCGTCCGCCCTTCACGTTCGCACGACGACGACGATCCGACACGGTTCCCCCTCAACTCTCCTCGATATGCCCAGCGCAGCGACCCCCAGACCTGGGGGACGCAAACACCAGTTTGCCACCAACCGAGAGCGAAAGCCAGGTTGAAGCGCACTTATCGTAGATAAGTGCCCAGCTTGCTCCGCACGGTTGGCTTCGAGGGTTTTCGGCCCTTTGCGGGGCAACGCCCTGCAGCCTTCCCCTTAAGTGCATTGCTCACCGATAGAGTCGGGCATATGGACATCAACGACATTGCCGCTAAAGCCGCCGCCAAAATCGACGCTGCCCGCGACGTGAGAGTGAACGCAGTGAAGACCGCTGCTGCCAGCAGTGTGGAGCTCCTCGAGGCAGCACAACTGCTGGCTGTCGCCGAGCAAAAGTATGCAAAGGACTACCAGTCCGCGCTGCGAGCAGACTGGACTGAATCAGACCTTCGAGGTTTTGGTCTGGACGCTCCCGCCAAGAGGACTGGCGGCCGTCCCCGAGGGGGCAAGGCCACACGGCAGACAAAGACGGCCGACGAGTCACACGTGCCAGCATCCACTCAGACAACGGGCACCGACAGTCAGTAACCCCTCGCCCACATGTGCACGGCAAAAGCTAAAACCTTCGGGCTTTTCCCGCACACATCTGGACGACGGGACCCACCCGTCCGGCTGTACACAACCACCACGTCACCTCGGTCAGGTATCTCACCCCTGGGTGAGCGGTGGCTGTGCACAGCCTCGGTTAAGTGCGGGGCTGAGTACGAACAGGTTTCCTATGGTCAACACCACGATCTGCCCGGCTAACCATTCGTAAAGGGCCGGCTTTCTTCAGCCGGGAACACCATTTTTGAGGCTCCGCACCGGTCAGGTGCGGAGCCTCCTGTGTTTCTGTGGAGCTTCAAAAGCTGGCCACAAACGTGGAGAGCGGGCGGTCGGGACGGAGGGTCTTGAACGGTTAAACAAAGAAAGGCCGGCACTTGGCCGGCCCATCTCCGCTCCTCGGCAAAGGAAATCTATCGGCTTCAGCTTAGCTGAAGATAATCGGTGGTCCGCAACGGATCTGGGGTACGTCATTGTCCCTGGTGGCGCGGCACCCGGTTGAGCGGTCAGTGGTGGTGCGTTACTTGGCGGTCCGTCGCTGGTGAGTGGCTGCTGTGGTTCGCCCTGGGCGGCGGACCGCCCGACTTTTGGGAGTTTCCTGGCCCTGTCGTGGTGAGTGGTCGGGGGCCTTGCCGGGCGGTGGGGGTTCCGCCCGGCAAGGGTTCTTATGCTGCCGTTTCGTCCACGGTTGGCTTACCGCTGTCGATGATGATCAGCTCCACCGCGCTTGGGGTGTATCCCCAAAGAACCAACTCGTTGAGGTAATCCCGGTGGGTCTGGGACGGGGACCGCCATGAGTCCTTGGCGATCGTCTTTTCGTAACCGGCGCACACGAGTGCCATCAGGGAGAACTCGGGCCGTGCCGTGGATTTGCCCACGTGATCCCGCAGTGGGTTCCATCCCCACCGGCCGGACTCTTCCGACTTCGCGCCGATCATTTCTGCGGCCACCGTTCCCTCGTAGCCGCTGGCCGTTTCGGAATGGTGCGTGATCGCGTGAACGGTGAAGTACTGCCAGCCCTTCGGTGCCTGCTTCTTCGACAGCAGAGTTTTGACGAAATCGCGCCGCACGGTGGTGGCCGACACCATGGCCTTGTTGTTCTCGATCAGTGTCTTTCGCTCGGCCTTCTGCTCGTCGGTCATGGGGCCTTTTTGAACGTTGCTTCCGCCGTCGTAGCGTTCGTACTTCGGTGTGAAACCCAGTTCCTTCCATCCGGTGATGGCCGGAGTGGCGTTGTGCTGGCCCCGGTAGTCGGTGCTCACCACATAGGCGGTGGCGTCCTCGTCGGTGGCAGGTTCCCCGTCTGCCCGTTTGGCCGCCGAGACGTAAAGGTTCTCTTCGTCGGCGTAGTGTCCGGCGTCCTCAACGACGGTCTTGCTCTGGGCTTCCAGTTCCGCGATCAGCGTGGCGAGTGCGGCGGCGCTTTCGCGCCGGTCGCGCAGCAGCTGGGCGACGTGGAGCAGCTGGTCCGGTTCGTCCAGGATGACCGATTCCAACTCAGCGGTGGCGTCCTCGTCCCCTTCGAACTCGGCCACGATGAGAGCTTCGTCGATGCTCCACCCTTTGCCCAGGGCGGCATCTCCGGCCTGTGATGCCTTGGCCTTCAACGCTCCCTCGACGGTCGTCTTGGTCCGTCCGGTCTTTTTCGCGATTGCTGCCGCCGAGACCCCGATCAGGGACAGCTGGTGGTACGCCTCGGCTTCGTCTGCCTCGGTCAGTTCCGCGCGCTGGATGTTCTCCACCACCTGCGTCACGATCCTTTCCGCTTCGTCCGGGCTGTCGGTGACCATGACAGGGATCAGAGGGCGGGCGGCTTCCACCGCGCCACGGGTGCGGCGCTGTCCCATCAGCACGTGCACGGTGCCGTCGTCCTTGCGGTGAGCGATCACCGGTTCCAGTACGCCGTGTTCCTTGATGCTGGCTACGAACTCCTTGGTCAGTCCGACGTCCTTGCGGACGTTGGTGTCCACGGTCAGGGTTGCCGGATCGAGCCATTCGAGTACGGGTGTTGCGTTCATGGTGTTGCTCCTTCTTGCCGAGAAGTTGGGTGAGTGGGGCGACGAATGGTGACCGGCCAGCGTCCCCTCTCCCCCGTTGTTTTTTGGTTGCTGGCAAGCTTGCTTGCTCGGCGGCCGACGGAGCCCTGTCTACCCGCAGGGCAAGGTGGGGGAAATTCCCGAAGGAAATCAGCGACGAAGGAGCACCGTAGGGAAATTCCCGGACCGCAGGCCCCGACGAAGGAGGGGCTAGACGGGGTGGAGCGGACGCCTAGAATCCGAAGGACAGCAACCAAAAAACGTCGTAGACAAACAGGGCCAGGGTCTCCGGAGCTCTGCGACGGCGCGCCCTGGACCCAACAGCCGGCCGCGAAGCGGACGCCCATCCACTGGTTGAAGCGCAGCGGAAACCAGGGCGAGCCCTGCGAGCC
Organism: Pseudarthrobacter psychrotolerans; assembly: GCF_009911795.1. Lineage (NCBI taxonomy): Bacteria > Bacillati > Actinomycetota > Actinomycetes > Micrococcales > Micrococcaceae > Pseudarthrobacter > Pseudarthrobacter psychrotolerans. The sequence goes on from NZ_CP047900.1 coordinate 107,213, forward strand.
TGCCTTTGCCCTGGTCCCACGGATCCCGCCCAAGGCCGTCCCCACACAAGTCTTGCCGCCGACACCAGGTGACCCGTCCGGATCCAACGGCGGTCCGCCGCCGGCAACCACCCACCCGTGCCGGCCACTAGCGGCGGACCGCCCGCCCACGCAGGGCGAGCGTCCCACCGGTGCTATGTGGGGGTGTCGATGATTGCCCGGATGGTGCGCTCGGCGGCTTCTGCGTGCCGCTGAAGCTCCTTGACGTCCTGGGTGTCCGGAGCGGCTTCGATCTCCTCGACCCGGAGCCGCCACGTATCCAGTAATGCGAGAAGTTCGGCCGTGAACGTCGATTCCGTGCTGCCCTGCAGGCCGAAGTAGTGGATGACGTCAGTCAGTCCGGGGTAACCGATGCCCTCGGCCGTGGCGGCGGCATTCTCGCGCTGGCCTGCCTCGAAGTGGGCCTCGTAATCGAAATCGCCGTCAGCGTCCCAAAAGTTCGTCATGGTCCTGCCTCCTTCTCCAAAACTAGGGGGTGGCCGGGACGGGTTCCGGCCACCTTTGGGGTTTAGCTGGCGAGCAGTTCGGCCACTTCCGCCGCGTCACTGACCAGTGCCGCCGTCCCCTCTTTCAGGAGCCGGTGGCAGCCTGCGGAGTTGGCGCTGTGGACGCTGCCGGGCACTGCGGCGACGTGCCGGGCGATGGTCTCGGCGTGGTGCGCGGTGTTCAGCGCACCGGAGCGCCACCGGGCTTCCACAACACAGGTGACCCCTGCGAGGGCTGCAATGATGCGGTTCCTCTGCAGGAAGCGGTACCGGGTCGGTGCCGTTCCTGGGGGCTGTTCGGAGACGATCAGGCCGTTGCCCTTGATCGCGGCCGCGAGGTCCGCGTTTCCGGAGGGGTAAACCCGGTCAAGGCCACCGGCCGCGACTGCGATTGTCGCCGGTCCGTTGCCGGTGCTGCCTGCGAGGGCGCCGCGGTGGGCGTGGGTGTCGATGCCGTAGCCAAGTCCGGAGATCACGCAAATTCCGCGCTGTGCCAGTCCGTGGGCCATGTCCCCGGTGACGGCTGCGCCGTAGCTGGTGGAGTCGCGGGAGCCGGTCAGGGCGATGGAGCGCTGCGGGGTGGGGATCCCGTGGGCGAGGTTGCCGACGTACCAGAGCCCATACGGGGCGTCGGGCAGGTCTTCCAGACCAACTGGCCAGTGCTCGTCGCCGGGGACCAGGAACCCGCCGCCCAGGCGTTCGATGGTTTCCAGATCGGCCACGGGGGCGTGGGTATCAACCTCGCGGGGGTACGGTGCCCAGCGGGACAGACCTTCGGACAGTTCCTCTGCGGTGATGTCCCAGAAGGGGGCCACGGGGCGGGCTCCGAGGGCCATCCTGTAGGCGGCGTGGGCGCCGTGGCGGGCTACAAGGCCACGGGCCACGTGGTCGCTCGGGGCGAATATGCGGGTAAGGGCCGCGCGTGCGATGCGATTTTCGTCGTTCATGGTGTTGCTCCTTCTTGCCGAGAAGTTGGGTGAGTGGGGCGACCAATGGTGACCGGCCAGCGTCCCCTCTCCCCCGTTGTTTTTTGGTTGCTGGCAAGCTCGCTTGCTCGGCGGCCGAGCCGGCCCGTCTACCCGCAGGGCAAGGGCCGAAAAATCTTGCGGGATCGGCGCGGAGCGTTGATCCCTGGCTGAAGAATTTTCGGCACGCAGGCCCCCGGAGGGGGCTAGACGGGTTGGAGCGGTCGCCTAGAATCCGAAGGACAGCAACCAGAAAACGTCGTAGACAAACAGGGCCAGGGGGTCCGGAGCTCTGCGACGGCACGCCCTGGACCCTACAGCCGGCCGCGAAGCGGACGCCCACAGGGGTGCGAGCCCTGCGAGCATGCCTTAAGACAAGAGAGCCGGCACCTGGGGTGCCGGCTCTCTGGTTTCCCTCGGCAAGAGGAATCTGTGGCGCAGCGTCATCGCTGCGTGGAGGTTACGGCTCGACGAGCCTGTGGTCTTCCAGGGGGAAGTCCACAGGTCCGGTGGTTGGGCCGGCGGTCAGCAGGCTCAGCTCCAGGATGTCTTCAAGGGGGCTCGCGTCAGCGGCAACGGTATCGTCCTCGGTCATGCGGAAGTGATCGGCCACGCGTGGAGCTCCTTGGCTGTGTGGAACGGCGGTGTCCTTTCACAGTATCGGCAGTTCCTGCGGGCTGGCTGGAAGCGGCTGCGCCCGCGACAGCGTTAATGCGGCCGGCGGAGCGAAGCGGGGGAGGCCGCCGCCCACCTGGGAGAGATCCCCAAGGGGAAGGCCGGATCCGCGGGTGGGGTCCGGCCTCCTTCGGTTAGCGGCTCAGCTGACGGTCATAGGACTTCTTGGGGTCCCGCACGCAGTCAGCCAAGAGTCCTCGGTTGACCAGTTCGGCCAGCAGTTCAGCCAGCCGGTACTCGGCGACGTCTTCCAGCGCCAGTTTGAAGTACCGGGCGGCGAAACTGGACTTTCCTTTGAGCCATTCCAGCCAGCCAATCAGGCACAGCATAGGGGCGCGCTGCCCTTCGGGGGTTGCTTTCATCAGTTCGAAAGCGACTTCCTGGGCGGTGTCCACGCGTGCCCAGTCCGGGCGGATGGGGAACACGCCGAGCATCACGGAGGTGAACTGGTCCGGGGCGTTGGTGATGATGTCGGTCATCAGGTAGTCCCGGATGGTGGGGTGCTGGAGTGCTCCTGCGAGTTCCTGCGCGGTCTGCGTGGTGAGGGTCTTGGGGTTGTCCAGAACCTCGGCCCACGTGGCGCGGGAGGCTTCCAAGTCCTCGGGCCATCCGTCCGGTTTGTGGGCGGCGATGGTTTCGCGGGCTCCCGCTTCTCCGGTGAACGGCGCCGGTGGGGTGAATCCGGTGACGTTGCTCCCCCGGTAGATCATGGCGGCGTTTCCGTTGCTGGTGGTGATGGCGTCCAGCGGCTTGTCGGGGCAGCAGCTGGTGTACTCGCACAGGTAGTTCCTCCACAGTTCGGAGGTCACCAGCCATGCGTCCTTCAACGGCATCCCTGCCGTTTCCAGTTCGACGCGCAGCGCCTGCACGTGCTCGGAGTAGGGGCGCTGGTTGGGGGCGGTGTTTTCGTCCGTGTAGATCACCAGAATGGTCCCCGTCGCTGCCACGTCAGCGGTCAGGTAGCTGACCAGCGTCTGGGCGAAGGCCACCGGTTCCAGACCGAACGGGGCGTCTACGCGGAGCGTGGCACCGAGCTTGTTTCCCTGCATGGTTACAGCGACGAAGGATTCCTTCGGGGCCTCCCCCAGCGTGTGGGGAATGAAGGCCAGGATGTCGGCCGGGCCGGTGAATTTGATGAAGTCGTTCATGGTGTTGCTCCTTCTTGCCGAGAAGTTGGGTGAGTGGGGCGACCAATGGTGACCGGCCAGCGTCCCCTCTCCCCCGTTGTTTTTTGGTTGCTGGCAAGCTTGCTTGCTCGGCGGCCGACGGAGCCCTGTCTACCCGCAGGGCAAGGTGGGGGAAATTCCCGAAGGAAATCAGCGACGAAGGAGCACCGTAGGGAAATTCCCGGACCGCAGGCCCGACGAAGGAGGGGCTAGACGGGGTGGAGCGGACGCCTAGAATCCGAAGGACAGCAACCAAAAAACGTCGTAGACAAACAGGGCCAGGGTCTCCGGAGCTCTGCGACGGCGCGCCCTGGACCCAACAGCCGGCCGCGAAGCGGACGCCCATTCACTGGTTGAAGCGCAGCGGAAACCAGGGCGAGCCCTGCGAGCCTGCCATTGCCCTGGTTCCCACGGATCCCGCCCAAGGCCGGCCCCACCCAGGTCTTGCCGCCGGCACCAGGTGACCCGCCCGGATCCCACGGCGGGAACGGCGGTCCGCCGCCGGCAACCACCCACCCGGGACGGCCACCGCGGCGGACCGCCCGCCCAATTTCAGGTTCCGTTGGTCGGGAAAGCAGGGTACTCACTTACTCATTTGAGTATTTGAGTAAGTGAGTACCCCGTTTGTCAGTTCATCGTGGGGCGGTGTTCCGCGGCGAAGAGGACGGCCACGATCTCGTTGTGCCAGTCCAGCGCGGCGTATTGCCGGGTTGTCTCCAGCAGTGCGGGGTTCACGTGGGCGTCGCTGGTGACGACGTCGGCCATGCCCCTGATGTGCGCGGCGAGGTCTTGGGCGGCTTCGGGGCTGTAGGTCACTGGGGACTTCGCAACGAGGTCGGCCAGGGTTTCGAGGAACACTACGGTCTGGGCGGTGGTTTCAGCGGTTCGGTTTGTCTCGGTCATCGTTCTTGGTCCTTAGCTGTGGATCGGTGGGGGTGGGGCCTTGCCGGGCGGAGGCTGTCCGCCCGGCAAGGCCGTTCGGCTGAGGGTTAGGCCGCTTCCTGGTACATGGAGGGAATCCGGTAGCGGCTGGGCAGTTCGGCGGCGGCTTCGGGCAGGTCTGCCGGTCCTTGGGCCTGTCCGTTCTTCCAGTGGTAGAACGCCTGTTCGCTGATCGCTTCCCAGAACCGGGCCTTGGTCCGGTAGAACGTGCATGTCACGTCGCCCTCGCAGTACGTGGCCATGCCGAACAGGTTGCCGATGCCGTCGGCGGTGCGGATCCCGGCGACCATGACATAGGGCCACTGGCCCAGGTCCCAGCCATCGCTTCCCCAGCTGGGAATCACGGACCAGCCGTGTTCGCCGATGAGTTCCATCCAGTCGTAGCCGCCGTTCATGTGGTAATCGCCCAGCACGGTAACCCCGTCGATCGTTTCGCCGGTGTCCACGGTGGTCACCGTCTTGATGGTGATTGCGTTCATGGTGTTGCTCCTTCTTGCCGAGAAGTTGGGTGAGTGGGGCGACCAATGGTGACCGGCCAGCGTCCCCTCTCCCCCGTTGTTTTTTGGTTGCTGGCAAGCTTGCTTGCTCGGCGGCCGACGGAGCCCTGTCTACCCGCAGGGCAAGGTGTGGGAAATTCCCGAAGGAAATCAGCGACGAAGGAGCACCGTAGGGAAATTCCTGCGCCGCAGGCCCCGACGAAGGAGGGGCTAGACGGGGTGGAGCGGACGCCTAGAATCCGAAGGACAGCAACCAGAAAACGTCGTAGACAAACAGGGCCAGGGTCTCCGGAGCTCTGCGACGGCGCGCCCTGGACCCAACAGCCGGCCGCGAAGCGGACGCCCATCCACTGGTTGAAGCGCAGCGGAAACCAGGGCGAGCCCAACGAGCCTGCCATTGCCCTGGGACTTGTCAGACTGGGTTGGTACGGTGGGATTGTCCCGCCTGGTTCCCCCAATCCCAGGCGGGACAATCTTTGTCAGAAGGAGAGATGGACTGTGGGACTGCGAAGCTTCTTCACCCGGCGCCGGGCACCGGCCGCAGCGGAGCCCTCCGCCGTCGTGGTGGCCACGGCACGCGAGCCGCTGACGCCCGCGCAGCTGGCAGACCTGGAAGCGGCGTGGGCCGAACTGCAGCATGCGGCCAAGGAAGCAGGTGTGTCGTTCCATACCTGCACGCGGGACGGCAGCCGCTGGCAGGACGACCCGCAGTCCGTACGGGCTATGGCGGAGACCATAAGGCGCACCCAGAAGTACACCGCCGAGGGCATCCATGGACGGCCCGCAGCGCTAGAAACGGCCCGTCCTTTAGGCTGGGCCC